>JBBQFA010000259.1:0-4072 GCA_038321515.1 Thermoleophilia bacterium
CTCGCCGCAGGGCATGATGTCGGCGAGCCGCTGCTCCAGTTCGTTCTGCAGCGGCTGCACGAGGCTGAAGCAGAAGCCCTTGTCCATCTGCGCCTTGGCGGCGTCGTTGATCTCGTCCTCGACGTAGCCGAGGATGATCGGGCCGTATGCACAGAGCATGTCGAGGTACTCGTTGCCGTCGACGTCGATGATGTGGCCGCCATGGCCGTGGGTGATGAACACGGGGTATTCGCCGACCACGAAGTTGTAGGGACGGCGGATGCCGCCGACGCCGCCAGGCGTGAGCCGCTTGGCGTCTTCGAGCATGGCCATGGAGGTGGTGAGGCTGAGCCGGGGGGCGCTTTCGAGGGGTTTCGTCATGTGGGCTCCTTGTGGCCGAATGAGGCGAGGTGGACGGTGGCGCTGTCCACCGGAAGGTGTGTCACGGCAGCAGGCGGCAGCCCCGTCTCACCCAGGGTCCGGCCAGAGTCGGCTGTAGATGAGGAGGATGGTCATGCCGGGCTCCTTCCCGAGCCGGTCGGGCTCGCGGCGACTGCCGCCTCGAGCCCGCGAGCCGGCGACGGCACACGCCCCCGACCGCCGCCAGAGCGTATCGGATACGCCATGCGTTGACACCCCGCGCGCGTGTGCTCGGGGGAAGGGCGACGCCCGGCGGCTCGCCACGATGTCCAGTCCGGACCGCGTGACACCGCCGGCCTCCCGCCGCAGCGCCGGCGGTACCTCACGGCGAGGCCCCCACCTCGCCGACGGCCTCCTCCGGCGATCCGGCGAGGCCCTCCTCGGTGGCGCCGAACAGCACCACGAGCACGGCGCCGCCGAGGATCAGAGCGCCGCCGAGCAGTGTCCAGAGAGACGGCCGCTCGGCCAGGAAGACGAGGGCGAAGACCGGCGCGCTGGCCGGCTCGAGAAGCCCGACGATGGACGTGTGCTGCACGGGGATGTAGCGCATGCCGTGCAGGAAGATGGTGCCGCCGAGAGCGGTGCTGAAGACGGCCAGGCCCAGCACCGCCCACAGGTCCGTGAGCACGAACGGGAAGCCGGCGCCGGCCCACTGGACCAGGCCGAACGGCAGCATGACCGCCGTCACGATCACGCCGTTGGAGATGAGCATGGTGCTGCCGTCGACATCCGTGCTGAGCGTCTTGGCGACCAGGAAGAAGCCCGCGAGCAGCAGCCCTGAGGCCAGGCCCAGCGCCACCCCGAGGGCCGAGACACGGAGCGCGGGATCCATGAGTCCGGGCGCCAGCATGACGACGATGCCGGACACGGCAAGCACCAGAGCCGCGACGACGACCGGCTCGGTGCGCTGCCTGAGCAGGCGTGGGGCCACCAGGGCGATGTAGATGGGCGACATGTACGAAAGAAAGACGGCGAGCGCCACGTCGAGGTGGCGCAGCGCGAGCATGAACGTGTAGAGCTGCAGGGCATCGAGGAGGCCAAGCGCGAGCAGGCGACGCCACACACCCGGGCGGCGCGATTGCCGCAGCCATCGAGCCGCCCCGCCGAGCAGCGCGACCATGACGGCGGCCAGCGCCATACGCATGCCGAGCACCGTGCTCGCCGGGAGGTCGGTCATGCCGACCCACACCCCCGTGGCGCCGAACATGACGGCCGTGCCACCGACCATCGCGTAGCCTTTGAGCCGGTGCGAGCCACCGCTCACGGCGCCGGCTCCAGCGAGGTCGCGCCTTCTTCTTCGTGCTCGCCGAGCAGAACCACCAGGAGGCCGGCGGCGACGATGAGGGCGCCGCCGATCACGGTCCACACGGAGATGCCCTGGCCGAGCAGCAGGAGCGCATAGATGGGCGCCGACACCGGCTCCAGGTAACCGAGGATCGAGCTGTGCTGCACCTTGATCATCCCCATGCCGTAGGTCCACATCAGGTACGCCAGCGCGGTGCAGACCACGCCGAGGATGATGCCGGCGACCAGGTCCCGCGTGGTCAGCTGATAACCGGCGCCGACCGTCTGCCACAGCGCCAGCGGCAGCAGGATGAGCGCGTCGAGCCAGGCCTCCGTGAAGACGATCGTGACCGCCGAGACGCGCGTGGTCAGGTCCTTGACCACGAGCTGGAACGCGGCGTAGCCGAAACCGGCGAGCAGACCGGCCGTCACGCTCCACGGCGAGAGCTTGATGCCCTCGCCGAGCAGGGACGGTGCAAGGATCACGACCAGCCCGGCGAGGGCGATCGCGAGCGCCGGGTAGACGATCGCCTCTGTCCGGGCGCGGAAGATCCGCGGCGCGATCAGCGCCACCCAGACCGGCGCGAGAAACTGCAGGAACATGCCGATGGCGACGCTTGTACCGCGGATGGCGACGAAGAAGAGCAGGAGTGTGAAGGCGTCGATGGCCGCCATCAGGAGGAGGCGCGGCCAGACGGAGCGATCCGCCGCGCCGGCGAGCGGACGGCGGCGGGCGAAGATCACGCCGAGCACGAGCCCTGCCGTCGCGAAGCGCAGCACCAGCAGCGCGCTCTCCGGGGCGGTCGCCCACTCCACGAGCGCGCCGATCAGACCCATGATGAGGAACGAGCCAGCGACCAGCAGGTAGCCGCGCGCCGCGCGGCTCATCAGATCGGCTCCGGCTCGGCGACCGAGGCCTCACCCTCGCCGCGGCCGAACACGACGACAAGCAGTCCGGCGCCCAGGATCAGCGCGCCGCCGATCCATGTCCAGATGCCGGGCAGTTGCCCAACGAGGACCACGGCGTAGAGCGCTCCGGCGACCGGCTCGATGTACCCGAGGATGGTCACGTGCTCGACGCGCACGCGTTTCGTGCCCTCGATCCAGAGCGTGTAGGCGATCGCGGTACAGAACACGCCCATGATCGCGGCCGCGAGCCAGGCGCGGCCGTCGAGCTGGTATCCGGTGCTGTGGAACTGCCACAGCGCGAGCGGCAGGACGAACACGGTGTCCCCCGCCGCCTCGGCCATCGAGATCGTGGACGGCGCCACGAGCTTCGTGAGCCCCTTCACCGAGACCGCGTAGGTGGCGTAGCCGAGCCCGGCGAGGAGGCCGGCGAGGAGGCCGACGAGCGAGAGTCTCACGCCCTCTCCAAGGAGGTCGGGCACGAGGATGACGGCGAGGCCGGTCAGGGCGAGGCCGAGCGCCGGCCACACGATCGGCTCTCTCGGCGACTTGAAGACCCGGGGCGCCGCGAGGGCCACCCAGACCGGCATGAGGAAGAGCAGGAACATGGCGATGGCGACGCTGGTGTGGCGCACCGCGTAGAAGAAGAGCAGCAGCGTCAGCGACGACATCGCCGCCATGAGGAGGAGGCGCCAGGCGGCGCCAGGCCGGCGCCAGTCGGCGAGCATCGGGCGCCGCAAAAAGACGACGCCGAGCGCCAGCGCCGCGAACGCCATGCGCAGCATCAGGATGATGGCCTCCGGCGCGTCGGCCCAGGCGACGAGCGGCGCGGTCCCGGCCATGCCGAGATACGAGATCAGGACGATCACGTAGCCGAGCAGATCACGGCGGGTAGCGCTCACAGCGGAGCCTCCTGCTCGGCGCCGCCAAAGAGCACGACGAGCGCCCCGGCGAAGAGGATCAGCGCTCCCCCGGCGATCGCCCAGGCGCCGATGGCCTGCCCGAGGAAGATCAGCGCGTAGATCGGCGCGGCGACCGGCGTGATCAGCCCGAGGATCGAACTATGCTGCACGCGGATCCGTGCCACGCCGTCCATCCACATGGTGTAGGCGAGCGCCGTTGTCACCAGGCCCATCGTCACGGCGGCGATCCAGTCGTGCGCCGTGAGACCCTGCCCCGACCCCGCGAACTGCCAGACAGCCAGCGGCAGGATGAAGAGGCAGTCGAGAACGCACTCTACGGTGACCAACGTGATGCTCGAGACCTCGCGCGTCAGCCCCTTCACGATGATCTGGAAGAAGGCGAAGGACCACCCGGCCGCGAGCCCGGACGCGAGCCCGAGCACCGAGAGACTCACGGCGGCGCTGGTGAACGAGGGCCAGAGGATGATCGCCATGCCGGCGACGGCGATCACCAGGGCGAAGTACACGATGCGCTCCGTCGCGACGCGCAGGAACCGGGGAGCGATGAACGCCACCCACAC
>JBBQFA010000260.1:0-4040 GCA_038321515.1 Thermoleophilia bacterium
CCCAGCCCCAGTCGTTCCCCTGGATGATGGCCAGCGTGAAGCAGAACAGGCCGGCGCTGACGAGGGCCACGCCGGGCCAGTCGAGGGCCGTGCGCGAGCGCGGCGTGTGCAGGCCCCTCGTGAGCGTGAGCGCGAGGACGATGCCGAGCGCCCCGACGGGGAGGTTGAACCAGAACACCGACGGCCAGCCCCAGCGCCCGACCAGCAGGCCGCCCAGCACCGGCCCCAGCGCGAGGGCGATCGAACTGATCGAGGTGAACAGGCCGGCGGCGAAGCCCTGGCGGTTCCGCGGGAACGCCTGGAGGAGCAGGACGAGCGCCGTGGGGACGACGGCCGCGGCGCCGACCGCCTGCACCACGCGCCACGCGATGATCGTGGGGACGCTCGTCGCGAGGGCGCACGGCAGCGAGGCGGCGACGAACAGCGTCAGGCCCAGCGTGAAGACGAGCTTGTGGCCGTAGCGGTCGGCAAGGCGGCCCATGGTCAGGAAGAGCACGGTGAGCACGAGGTTGTAGCCGTTCATGATCCACGAGGCCGTGATCACGGAGCCCCCGAGATCGCGGAGGATCTTCTGCACGGTGATCGTCATCACGGTGGCGTCGGCGAGCGTGAGGATGATGCCGGGCGCCAGGGCGAGCACGATGAGCCACGGGTGGAGCGCGCGGCCGCCGCCCGGCGCGTGCTGATCGATGGCGCTCATCATGCCGAGGAGTGTATATGCAGGGCGCCTGCCGAAGGCGCAGCGGCGGCTACCGGCGGCGCTCGAGCTCCGCCAGGAGGCGCTCGGCTTCGGCCTGACCGAGGCCTGCCAGCTCTGCCTGGGGCAGGCCTGCCGCAAGCAGTCGCTCGGCGAGGGCGAAGGGCAGCGGCTCGCCTTGCGGACGCGAGCCGTGGACCCCGGGTCTCCGCGGGGCTTCGCCCTTGTCGACGGCCAGCCAGAACTGGGCCGCCGTCACCTGGAGCTGCGCCCTGAGGATGCGCGCGAACAGAGGCACGCCATACTCGCCGCGACCTTTGGAGATCGCCGTGTGCAGTATTCGTCCGTCGGCAATCCGCTTTGTCCAGACCTCGTGCTTGGAGACGCGGCGGCCGGGAGCGTCGGCGGCGCGCACCCAGCCGTCGACGACGCAGAAGCGACGCAGATCGTCAGGGCGGGGGACTCTCACCGGGGTGGGCTGCCCGGGGTCGCGCCGAACAGCACCTCCGCGACGCGTGCCCGGTCGTCCGCGAGCTGCACGCGCCGCGCATGGCCGCTCTTGTGGCGCTGATTCGGCGCGGCGCGCAGCTCGGCTTCCCACGCGTCCACGAAGTCGAGCGCGGCCTCGACGAGGTCGTCCTGCGCCTCGGCGAGCGTGCTCCCGCGGCCGTAGACCTCCAGCTCGGGCAGCCAGATCTCCACGCCGGTCTCCTCGGCGAACACCTCCGGCGCAAAGGGAAAGGCCGCGGCCAGCAGCTCTGCGATCTCGGCAGCGTCGGCAAGCACGACCTCGGCGCGGGCACGCCGACCGACCAGCTGCCATTCGCCGAGACTCGCTCGTTCCACCAGCGTCGAGAAGTCTTTTCGCGCCTCGCTCATCTGCCACCTGACCATTGCAGCCTCCGGTACGAGTGAGTGTACCCGGTTTCATTACAAGTACTACCTCTTGTAATGATTGTACACCAGTTGACTGAAGACCAGCTTGAGAAGGATGCCGGGAGCCAGGGCGGAGACGACCAGCCGGGGACGGTGCGGAAGGCGGTGGCGCTCGATCAGGCGTTCGCCGACGCCTTGCAGTCCCAGCTCTCGGAGTGGGCCACGGATGAAGACGACGAGGCCTACCGTGGCCTTTGAGCAGTGGGACGTCGTGGTCGTGCAGTTCCCGTTCTCAGATGGGCCGACCCGACGCCGGCGGCCGGCTCTCGTGCTTTCGCGTTCAGCTGCGCGCGGGAACCTGATAGGCCACAGTGTGCCGGCAATGATCATGAGCGCCGGCCATCGCCGCTGGCCGTTGGACGTTCCGCTCGCCGATCTCTCGGCCGCCGGGCTGCCGGCCCCCTCGGTGGGGCGCCTCTTCGACGGGCTCGACGGCTGAGTGCTCGGTACTCCGCGCACGCGCCGCCGGCTGCTGTAGAATCGTGAGCATGGAGGTACGCGACGTCATAGCGGTGGTCCACCGCCTCGCGCCGTTCGATCTGGCCGAGCCTTGGGACCACGTGGGGTTGCAGGTCGGCTCGCCGGGCGACGAGGTCCGCGGCGTGCTCGTCACCCTCGAGGTGGACGATGCCGCGCTCGACGAGGCACGGCGTCTCGGCTGCCGGGTCATCGTCTGCCACCACCCGCTCATCTTCGACGCGCTCGAGCGTCTCAGCGACGACAGCGAAGCCGGCAGGCTGGCGCTGCGCGCGGCCCGCGAGGGCGTCGCTGTGATCGCCGCGCACACCAACCTCGACAAGGCGCGCGGCGGCATCGCCGACGTCGTGGCGGCGATGCTCGGGCTTGAGGGGGCGGCCCCGCTGGCGCCCGCCGCCGCCGACGCGCTCAAGCTGATCGGCTTCGTCCCTACCGATGACGCCGACCTCGTGCGCAAGGCGGTGTTCGCCGCCGGCGCCGGCGTGATCGGCGAGTACGAGCACTGCTCGTGGTCGGTCGCCGGCCAGGGCACCTTCTTCGGGCGCGAGGGCACCGACCCGACGCTGGGTCGCGCCGGGCGCGATGAGACCGTGGACGAGCTGCGCCTCGAAGTCGTCTTCCCGCGGCGGCTGCGCCGCCGCGTCACCGGCGCTTATGTCGCCGCGCATCCATACGAGGAACCGGCCTTCGACATCATCCCGCTCGAGAACGAAGTGGCGACGCTCGGGCTCGGCCGTCTGGGCGAGCTGCCGGCCGCGCAGCCGCTGGCGGCGTTCGCCGCCGAGGTCGCGGCCGTGCTGCACTTGCCCTCGCTCCGCTACCTCGGCGAAGCTGACCGCCCGGTGAAGCGCGTCGCCGTGCTGCCCGGATCCGGTGCCGAGGCCATCGCCCGCGGCGTCGGCCAGGTCGCCGACGTGCTCGTCACCGGCGACGTGAAGTATCACGAGGCGCGTGCGGCGCAGGCCCAGGGTCTGGCGCTCATCGACGCGCCGCACGGTATCACCGAGCAGGAGGGCGTGCTGCGCTGGGCTGAGAAGCTCGCCGACGCGCTCGGCTCCGGCGTGACGGTCGAGACGTTCAGGAACCCCGGGGTCCGGGTGTGGAAGGAGGCCGCCGTGACGGCCAGTGAACCCGTCCGATCGCCGGTCCCGTCCGCCGATGCGGCCGGAACGGTTGCGCCGCCGGCCGGGTCCGCCGCGCAGCCAGCATCCGTCCGTTCAGTCAACCGCGCCGACGACCGCTACCACCTCTACACGGACGGCGGCGCGCGTGGTAATCCCGGCCCTGCCGGGATCGGCGCCGTGCTCCTCACGGCTGCCGGCGCCGTGGTCGAGGAGCTTGCCGAGTCGATCGGCGCGGCGACCAACAACGTCGCCGAGTACCAGGCGCTTCTGGCCGGGCTCGAGATGGCGCTCGACCGCGGCGTCCAGTGCCTCGACGTCTTTCTCGACAGCGAGCTCGTCGTGCGCCAGGTGAACGGCCAGTACAAGGTCAAGGACGCAGGCCTGAAGCCGTTGCACGCGCAGGCCTGCCTGCTCCTCAGCCGCTTCCACGAGGTCGACGTGAAGCACGTGCGGCGCGAGCAGAACGCCGCCGCCGACGCGCTCGTCAACCAGGCGATCGACGCCGCGACGCTCTAGCGCCCGCGCGGCGTGCCGGCTTCCTGAACCTGCTGATGGCAGCATCATTTCGTCCACCTGGTGGGTAATAATTACCCACTTCGTGGTTGATTTGCAGGCCCCCGCGGGTCGCTTTCGCCGTGGAATTGCACGCCCGCACCGCCCTCTGGTATCATCCGCGCTTGCTGCGGGTGTAGCTCAGTTGGCTAGAGCGTCTGCTTGCCATGCAGAAGGTCGAGGGTTCGAGTCCCTTCACCCGCTCCAATCCCCCTCCGGGGGCGAGGCAGAGGACAGAGGCGATGTGCTCTGTC
>JBBQFA010000261.1:0-4007 GCA_038321515.1 Thermoleophilia bacterium
CCCATCGACGAGGCCCGGCTGGCCGGCTTCGCCTGGCGGCTCCGCAGCCGGCCGGCGCGGCGCTCACCGGCCTGAGGCCCCCGCCGCCCGGCGGTCTGAGCCGCGCGGCGCGCGGGAGCCGGCGATGGCCGGCCGCGCGCCTGACCGGGTCACACGGCCTTGTTCACGTAGTAGTACGCCGAAGCGATGAGCAGCATCGGGATGAAGGCGACGATCATGATCGCTGGCGAGTAGAGGCCGACGCCCATCGCCACCAGACCGAGCGTCGCGGCGAGGCTGTAGGCCGGCGCCGTCGAGGCGACGCCGATGACGACGCTCGACATCGTGCCGAGCGCGTCGCTTCTGAGGCCTTTCTCGTACTGGGTACGGGCCTCCGGGGTGACGCGCTCCATCGCGAGATCCTCCTGGGCGCCAAAGCGCCGCCCCTCCAGGGTGGTTGACACTACGCGGACAATGCTAACGGTATGTTCCAGCTCCCTCCCGTCGTGTCAAGGGACCGTTGAGCAGTCGGTCGGCGGCGCCTCTGCTCTGCCTACGGTGTCGGTCGTGGGTCCAGTGGGGAGACTGAGGGCGAGCGCCGCGCCAGGTCGCGGCGGCAGGCGACGAAAGGGGATTCGGGGTGGCTCGCTTTCTTATGATCCTGACGTACATCGCCGGAGGCGTCGGCGTGGCGGTGGGCTTCTACCTGATCGGCAGTGACAGCGAGGCGGCGCTGACCGCCGTCACCATCGCCTACGCGGTGGTCATGGGGCTGCTGAGCTGGGTCCGCCACGTGCTCGCTTGGCAGGCGGACGCGGCCCGGCTCGACGTACAGGGGCAGGCGACCCCCTTCTTTCAGTGGGAGGTCGGGTTCGCCAACGGCGCCTTCGCGATCGCGGGCCTGCTGGCTGTGGTGTTCGACTGGGGCGTCGCGGCGCTGGCCGTGGCGGTGCTCGGCTATGCGATGTACCTGCTGCAGGCCGCGCTCCTGAACGGCCGCCGCTACTTCAGCGGTGAGAGCCGCACGCCGGCGCGTCTGTGGGGCAGCTTCGTCGGCAACGCGGTGCTCTGCATCATGGTGGGCACCATCGCGTTCTGGGCCCTCGCCGACGCCGGCATCGGCCCGTTCTGAGGCGGTCGGGCGGCCGCGGGCCGCGGACGGCTCCTCTGGTAGACTCGCGGCGCCGATGACTCCGACTCCCGCCGACCCCTCAGTCGCCTCGCTCGCCGCCGATCTCTGGCCACCAGAGGCGATCGAGGCGATCCGCTCCGCGTCGCTGGAGCTGCTGGCGCGGATCGGGGTCCGCGTCGATGCGCCGGCGGCCGCGGATCTGCTTGTCGCCGCCGGGGGCGTACCCGGTCCGCAGGGCCGGGTACTGCTGCCGGCCGTCGCGGTCGCCGCGGCCCTCGAGAGCTGCCGCGGCGAGTACGTCGCGCTGGCCCGCGACCCCTCCCGGGACATCGCCATCGGCCCCGATCCGGGGCGCATCTACGTCCACAACATGGGCGAGGCCCCGGACGTCGCCGACCCGCGCACCGGCGAGGCGCGGCGGGCGACCTTCCGCGACCAGGTGCTCGCTGCGCGCGTCATGCATCACGGGCGCTACCCGGACAGCATCAACAGCCTGGTGACGCCCGGCGACGTGCCCGGCGAGCTGCACCCCCTGTACTCCTATCTCGCCATCGCCGCCGAGACCGACAAGGCGATCGGCGGGCCCGGCCAGGACCACCCGTGGCAGACGCCGGTGCTCTTCGAGATGGCCACGGCGGTGTTGGAGGCCCGGCCCGACGCAGCCCCGGCCGGCTGCACCGTCCTCGACATGGGCTACTCGCCGGTCAGCCCGCTCCATCTCGGCGCCGGCGTGTGTGACGGCATCGTCCAGGCGGCGCGCCTCGGGATGGCCGTGCAGGTGCTCACCAACCCGGTCGCCGGCACCACCGCGCCGGCGTCGCTGGCCGGTGCGCTCGCGCAGCAGGATGCCGAGATCATCGCCGGCGTCGTCCTCGCTCAGGCCGCGGCGCCCGGGACGGCCTGCGGCTACGGTGCCCGGCTTTCGGTCGCCGACCCGCGCGACGGTCGTCTGCTCAGCGGCGCTGGGCCGTGGATGCTCGCCTCGGTCGGCGCCACCCTGCTCGCCCGCCGCCACGGTCTCGCCTGCGACTGCTACGGTCCCGACACCTCGGCCCCGTTGGTCGACGTGCAGGCGGGCTACCAGCAGGCGCTGCCCGCCCTCGCCGGCGCGCTCGCCAGGCCACGGATGATGTCGGGCATCGGCGCCTGGGGTGACGCGGCGACCTGCCTCGAGCTTCTGGTCATCGGTGACGCCATCTACCGGGTCGCGCTCGACGCTCTCGAGCCGCCCGCGTGGGACGCCGACGCCCTGGACGTCGATGCGATGATCGAGGGTGTCACCGATCCGATGGGCTTTCTCGGCACGCGCCACACGCGCCGCTGGCTGCATCGTAGCCGCGCCTCCGAGGACCTCAGCTGGCGCGGCGGACCGGAGGAGTGGGCCGCCGCCGGCCGCCCGGACGCCCTCGAGTCGGCCCATGCTCGCGTCGAGGAACTCGTCGCTCGTGAGCCGGTCGGCCTGCCCGACGACGTTGAGGCCGAGCTCTGCCGCCTCATCGACGCGGCGGCGGCCCGGCTCGGCCTGAGCGAACACCCCGACCCGCGGCGGCTGCTGGACGAGGCGCGCAACGCGGGCTGAGCCGCTCGTCCACCACGGCACCGTGCGGAGGTCGGCGGCGGCGCGCGACCGGTGGCGGCTGAGGGTTCGCGCCGCCGCCGTCGCGGGAACCGTACGGGCATCTGACCAGATCACCGAGGAGGCACCATGACCCCGCGCCCGCGCCCGCGCCCGCGCCGCGTCGAGCGCGTCATCGACCCGCAGCCCGTGATCGAGGGCGCCGGCGTGCGCCTGCGGCGCAGTATCGCCACGGCGACGCTCGACTACCTCGATCCATTTCTGCTGCTCGACCACTTCCAGTCCGATGACCCGGACGACTACCTGGCCGGGTTCCCCTGGCACCCACACCGCGGCATCGAGACGGTCACCTACATGCTGGCCGGTGAGGTGGATCACCGGGACAGCATCGGCAACGCCGGGTCCATCGGTGCCGGCGACGTCCAGTGGATGACCGCCGGCGGCGGCATCATGCACGAGGAGATGCCGCGGCCCGGCGCCGATGGGCGCATGGGCGGCTTTCAGCTCTGGGTGAACCTGCCCGCGGAGCTCAAGCTGTCGCGGCCGCGCTACCAGGATCTCAGCGCGGCGCAGATTCCCGTGGTCCGTCGTGACGACGGCACCGTGATCCGCGTCGTGGCCGGCGAGGTCGACGGCGTGGGCGGCGCAGTGAGCGAGATCTACGCCGAGCCCGAGTACCTGGATGTGACGCTCCCGGCCGGCGCGGCGTTCGTGCAGCCGGTGCCGGCGGGCCACGCGGCCTTCGCGTACGCGTTCGAGGGCGAAGGCCGCTTCGGTGTCGGCGGCGACCTCGGCTGTCGTGGCGATCTGGACGGCGAGTTGCTCGCGGCGCCGCGGATGGCCGTCTTCGCCGACGGCGACGAGGTGCACGTCGAGGCCGACGCCACGCCGGTCCGCTTTCTGCTCGTCAGCGGCAAGCCGCTGGGCGAGCCGATCGCGCGCTACGGCCCTTTCGTCATGAACACCCGCGAGGAGCTCACGATCGCGCTGCAGGACCTGCAGAAGGATACGTTCATCTGGCGCGACGACGAGGCGTGGGCGCGCCAGCGGCGCACCTGGTCACCGGAGGATCAGTCGCGCTGAGGCGCGCCGCGCCGGCTCAGGTCACCGTTGCGTCCCGCAGAGCGACGTCGGCGACCACCGGCCAGTGGTCCGACGGCAGTCGGCCGCCGGGCCGCGCGTGGTCGATGTGCGCCTCGACGACGTCCCAATGTGCGAGGACGAAGTCGATGCGCGTGCCGGCGGTCGATCCGTCCCATTGGTGGTTGGTGGCGGCCTGCGGGCCACGCTCGCCCAGATGGGCGAGCGTGTCTCTCAGGC
>JBBQFA010000262.1:0-3988 GCA_038321515.1 Thermoleophilia bacterium
GTCCTCAACGCGCAGGACACCGCGCCGCTCGCCGTCGAGGCGATCCTCGGCGCGGGGTCCTACGACCTCGGGCCCAAGGTCGGACGCATCGAGGACCCGGCGGAGTGGACCGACGAGAAGATCATCGAGCGGGCGAAGACGCTGGACGTCGACAAGGGCGCCGCGGGCAACTTCGACGACTGAGCGATGTGCGGCGGCCGCGGCGGCAGGCGGCGACACCGCGCTCGGAGCCGGCCTCGCGGTCGTAGCCCGAGCCGGCTATGTGCAGGGGCGCGATGCGGAGTTCGGCCGCGCTCACTTCCCCGTCGCCTCCCCCCCGCTTGCCGCCGGCGTGAACACCGTCGTCTCGCCCGGCTGCAGGATGCGCACGCCCACCTCGGGCGCGAGGTGGGCGGCGTACCGGGCGAAGGCGTGCGGCCACTCGCTCCACTTGGCGTTGAAGGCCGGCGGCAACCACGGCGGGTAGATGGTGCCCCAGTGCACCGGCACGCAGGCCGTCGGGCGCAGCAGCCCGAGCGCCTTGGCCGCCGACAACGGGTTGAGGTGGTCGCTGTGCAGCCGCGGGCCCCAGCCGCCGACGGGCAGCACGGCGACGTCGATCGGCGACAGGTCGCGCATGCCGTCGTACAGGCCTGTGTCGCCGGCGAAGTAGGCGGTGAGCCCGCCCAGGACGACGTACCCGAGGGCGGGCGACTCCGCGGCAAGCGGATAGCGGGTGCCGGGGTGGTCCGCGGGGACGGCCTTCACGCGCACGCGCCCGGAGCTCGAAGATCCGGCCGCGCTCGCCCGGCCGAACTCCACTTCGTCTCCCACGTCCATCTCCAGCGGCACGAACCCGAGCCGCCGCAGCAGCGTGCCGAGACCGCGCGGCGCCACGACCGGCGTCCTCCGGTCGATGAGCCGCAGCGACGGCACGTCGAGGTGATCGAGGTGCGCATGAGAGATGAGCACGGCGTGAAGGTCGCGGCGAACCGCCGGCGGCGGCACGGGGCTGCGCCGGATGAGCACACCGATCCGCCGCCGCAGCAGCGGGTCGGTGAGCAGCCGGACTCCGTCCATCTCGAGGAGCACCGTCGCGTGCCCCGCGAACGTCAGCGAGAGAGAGAGAGAGAGAGAGAGAGAGGCCGTCGGCAAGTGCGTGCCCATGCCGCCACTCTACCCGAGACGAAGACGGTCAGCGGTACATCCCCGTCGGCTCCGTGGCCGGCGCCGCCGCAGCTTCGACTCAGGCGCCGCCACCCCGCCGCGCGGCAGCCCCATTCACCGGCACGGCAAGAAGCGCGCCGATGTTGGCTTTGGCCTCCTGCGGGCTCGGGTCGTTCGGGTAGGTCGTCTCGGCCTCGAACACCCGTCCGAGACGCAGCTGGCCGCGGACCTCATGCATCACCAGCGGGTCGCTCAAGTCAGCCTCGCCGACGCCCAGCGCGTCGGCGACCGTCCGCTTCGCCTCCGCAAGCCTCATGCCCTTTGTCATCTCGAGGCGCGCCACCAGATCTCCGGCGGCGCGCAATCCGTTCATTCCCGAGGCGACGGCATGGGCGACCGGCATGCCGAAGGTGTCGCCCGACCCCACCTACAACCCGTCGAGCTTGAGGACGTCGACGCAGGCGCGCGAACAGCGCGACACGGCGTCGACGGGCGCGAACGCGTTCATCGGCACGCCGCCGACGCCCATGCCGACGTTGGCGTGCACGGGGATCCCGGCGACCGCCATGCACGGTTTCATGAAGGTGAGCGCGCGGGCGACGTTCCACGCCACCGTGCGGCTCGTGCTGACGTTGACGGCCGGGCCGAAGATGGTCGCTCCGGCCCGCTGGACCACCTCGCACTGCCCGGCCGGCTTGAGGCCGGCGAGGCGCACGCCCTGGTACTCGAGCTGCCCGTGCGTGCCCAGCACCATCTCCCCGGACATGCCGACCATGATGCCCATGTCGGGATAGGCGGCGCGGAGTCGCTCGACGGCGAGCAGCGTGGCGAGAAAGTCGGCGTCGCCGCCGGCGCCGGCGGTGTCGAAGTTGATGCCGTCGGCGCCCGCCTCCCACAGCTCGCCGGCCACGTAGACCATGTCGGCGACGGCCAGCTCGACCGCCTCCTCCTGCGCCGCCCGCGCCTCGTCGATGCGCATCGCGGGGAGCAGTTCGGACCAGTTGCCACAGGGACCGTCAGGCGCCGAGTACCGGCCGAGGTCGGGCTGGGCGCCGTAGTGCACGGGGATCGTGAGGCGCTCACGCGCCTCCTTCATCGCTTGCTGCTCGGCGACGACGATGGTCTTGACCGCCTTGTACGAGTAGTCGATGTGGTAGAGCTCGCAGGTGTCGGCGGCGAGGCACTGCTCGTACTGCAGCAGGGCGTTCACGCGGCTGCCCTGCTGCGGTGTACCGCTGCCGTCGAAGCTGAGGACGACTTCGTCGCCGATGTCGACGGCGCTGAAGCGCGAAGGGCTCGCGAAGATGTCGAGCAGATGCTCGAGCTCGTCGGCGGCGAGTGGCGGCGCCTTCGCTCGAGCGGCCGCCGTCTCCGTCCCTTCTTCCAGCTCCCGGCGGATCTCGTCGCGCGTGAGACGCACGGCCGACCCATCTCCCAGGCGCGTAATGATCGTCGGTTCCATGCCCCCTCCCCCTCGTCGGGCGACACGCCGGCCGGCTGCCGACGCCTCGCCGTTGCCGTGTCACCAGATGCTATGGAGTGACGGCCGTACGCGCAACGCCGGATACTGCAGCAAAGTTGGCCGGGCGGGGCGCCTTGACACCGCTGCGGCCGCGTGGGTATCGTCGTCAGGACACGCTGTTAGTTAGGTGAGTAACTAAAGCCACCACCCCACGCCCGTGGGGCGACCGGGAGGGGACATGGCACAGCGCATCCCGACACGGCTCGGCGACGGCTCGCTCGTCGAGCTCAGCCGCGCCGAGATCGAGGCGGACCTGCACGCCGGCTCGGAGGCGGCCGCCAAGCGCGCGAAAGTCGATCCGCTGAGCCAGGACGAGATCGACCACCTGCTGGACATCTTCACCTCGCCGGCGAAGTTCACCTCGGTGGACTACGGCGACGAGGTGATCCTCGGCTTCGACGGCTCGGGCAACGCCGACCTCGCGGCGCCCGTGCTCGAGCAGATCGTCTACCAGAACCACCACGGCGCCGACATGATCGAGCTCTGGCACCACGACTACTCGTACAAGGCCGTGCGCACGGTTCTCTCGTTCCAGACGCAGATGCTCAAGGACGCTCAGCTGCAGACCGTGGTGCCGCTGAACTACGGCGCCATGCCCGACCTGGGCCGGTACTCGCAGCCGGACGGCCCCTGCCCCAACTGGTCGGAGCTCATGCCGCTGGGCAAGATCGCCGAGGCGCGCACGGCGCAAGAGGAGGCGATGGAACACGCCGAGCGCGACATGTGGTGCGTCGCCGAGGCGATGGTCGCCGCCGGCGCCGACGGCCTCGACTTCGACACCGCCGGCGCGTCCGGCGACGCCGACCTGCTGGCCACGCTGCGAGTCGCGCGCAGGGTGCGCGAAACGTGGCCCGACATCGGCGTCGAGATCGGCCAGGCGGCCGAGCTCGTGCTCGGCATGCACGGTCAGCTCGAGTTCGACGGCGTCCGGCTGGCCGGCCAGTGGCCGCTGGGCCAGCTCCGCGCCTGTACCGCCGCCGGCGCCACCATCTTCGGGCCGGCGGTCAACGTCAACACGACCCGGTCACTGGCCTGGAACACGGCCCGCGCCTGCGCGCTCGTGAAGCCGGTGACCGCCGAAGCCACCATCCCTGTGCACATGAACGCGGGGATGGGCGTCGGCGGCGTCCCCATGACCCCCTATCCTCCGAGCGACGCCACGTCGCGCGCATCGAAGGCACTGGTCGACATCCTCAAGCTCGACGGCTTGTAGGTCGGCATAGGAGACCCCCTCGGGATGGCCTCCTCACACGCGCTCGCCTCGGGCATGGGCGGGATGCGGACTGCCGGAGATCTGGTGGCCCGCATGCAGATGACCCG
>JBBQFA010000263.1:0-3950 GCA_038321515.1 Thermoleophilia bacterium
CGCGTGCTCGCGATGGCGCGGCGGATGAGGCGCACGACCTGGAGCCCCGGGAAGCGGGTGTCGCAGGCGAAGGCGTCGCCTCCGTGGTCGGTAGCGGTCATGGGTCAATCCTACCTGCTGCGGCGCGCCGGCACGCGAACCACGCCGAGTGCGCACGCGTCTCCACGATAAGGGCCGGTTCGGCTTCGCCGGCCGGCGCCGCTATACTCGAGACTCGAGTCCTCGTCGAAAGGCATGTTCTGGTGAACGCCCGCGCCTCATCCGGTGCGCGCAAGCTCCGCGGCGTCGCTCTCGCGGCGCTGCTGGTGGCTTTGCTGGCCGCCGCACTGGCCGGCGCGTTCGCGCCGGCGGCCGCGGCGGCTCCCGACGCCGCCCAGATCGACGCCTTTCTGCAGCAGCACGAGGCGCCGATGGCCGGGACCGGAGGCACGTTCATCGCCGAGGGTCGCGCGCACGGCGTCGACCCGACATTTCTGGTCGCCATCGCCGGGGCCGAGTCGAGCTTCGGCGAGTACCTCTACTCCGAGAACGGCGACCAGTGCACGTACAACGCCTTCAACTGGTTCTACGGCGCGACCTGGCCGCAGAGCGACTTCACCTCTTGGGACGAGGCCATCGGCCGCGTCGCCGAGGGTCTGGCCGGCTCCCTGTACTACGGTGCCGGCCTCTACTCCGTCGACGCCATCGGCCCCAAGTACTGTCCCGACGGCACGTCGAACTGGATCGCCAACGTCAAGGCGTTCATGAGCGAGCTCGGCGGCGACCCGAGCGACACGCGCATCGCCGCCACCGGGGCGTCCCCAGCGGCGCCGTCCACGGAGCCGGGCCTGGTGTCCCTGGGCGGTTCGGTCAAACTTGACCACGGCGACCGTGAGGTCGGCCAGCGCACCTACGCCTGGTTCACGCTCACCAACAGCGGTGGCCAGCCGCTCGACCTCGAGGGCATCCGGCTGGCGATACGCGGCCCCGGCGGCACGTCTAGCGATCTGGTGTCGGACCAGCCACTCACGCTGCAGGCCGGCCAGGAGACGCAGGTCTCGGCCTCCTGGCCGCTCGACCTCGCCGGGCGCTGGCAGGGCTGGATCGAGGTCACGCAGAACGGAGAAGCAAGCTTGGTCGGCGACGAGCAGGCCTTCGCCTTCTGGGTCAAGCTGCCGAAGGACATCGAGGTACGCCGCTGGGTCCTGCGCGACGCAGCGCTCAGCGACCCTCTCTGACGGCTCTCGGCGTGCGCCGCGGCCGCCCGGCGGTCCCGGCGCGCAACCTCTCGCGTTCCTACGGCGTGTTCACCGGCGCGGCCTTGGGCGTGATCTCGTAGATCTCGGAGAGCCCGATGCCGCTGATCTTGCGCACGTCATTGGTCTTGCTCAGGTTGGCGAGGATGCGGTTGCGCCGCCAGCGCACGGCACCGGCGCGAAGCACGCTCACGTAGTAGGCCTTCTGTCCGAGCGCTCCAGAGCGCCACTCCATCTTTTGCGCGAGAAGTTCCTCTTGGGTCCCCGCAAAGACGGGCGTGTCGCCGGGGACGAACCAGAGAAAACGCGGCAGCACGCCGACGCCGACGCTGTCGATGAGCACGGCGTCGGCGTTCGCCAGCTGCCGGATGGGCATGCGGTCGCTGTTGTGGGCGATCAGCGGCGTCGCGATGGTGGCCGGGAGCAGCACCAGCAGGCAGAAGCCCGTGGTGAGCACCGTGCGCAGCCGCGGCCAGATCCCGAAGAAGAGCAGCGGCATGAAGGCGATGAACGGCCACGCCATGGCCAGGTAGCGGGCACTCAGCAGCGGCGGCATGCTGAGGAACAGGAGGTTCTGGAGGCTGATACCCCCAGCGGTGACCAGCAGAAAGTAGAGGATCGTCCACCAGCCGGGGCGGGCGCGGCGGATGCGCGGCACGAGGATCCGCCGCGTGCGCGGCACGGCGAACAGGACGATGACGATGGCGGCTGCCACGGCGACGACCAGCCCGGGCACGGCGATGAAGCGGCCGAGGGTCTGGGCGACGGCGCCGAGCTTGTCGGTGAAGACGGCGAACGAGGGCCCGTCGAGCTTCGAGCCCTCGCGGCCGAAGGCCTGGGTCCAGCCCGGGGCCAGGATGGCGGCGAGGCCGGTGCCGGCGGCGAGGCCGACGAGCGGCGGCCACCACGGCCGCCGCTTTGCGTCCTGCCGCGGCAGCAGGACGCCGGCAAAGGCGTACAGGGCGCCGCCCGCGACCAGGATCACCGCCTGGTAGTGAGTGAGGAGCGCGGCGGCGGTGGCGGCGGTGAGCCAGACGACGTCCGCCCAGCGCCGCCACCCGGAGCGCGGCATCGCCGTACGCGCGAGCCCCCAGACCATGAGCACGGTCAGCAGCGCCACGAGGTCGTACTGACGCGTGAGCGACGAGATACTTACGACGGCCGGGCTGACTGCCCACACGAGCGCGGCGAGCGCGCCCTCGAGGCGGTCGAAGCCGAGCTGCCGGGCGAGGCCGACGATGCAGAGCATGACGAGTGCGGCGGCGACGAGGTTGAACGCCGGCCCTGCCCACTTGTGCATCCCGGTGACCTCGAGCCAGACGTGCAGTAGGGCGAAGAACAGCGGCGGGTGCACGTCGAACTTGGCGAGATCCGGCCCCACATTGCCGAGGTCGCTCAGCCGGTCAGACTGCCAGTAGTACTGCCAGTCGCCGGCGGGGACCCAGCGACCGCTGAGGCCGCCATTCGTGGCCAGCAGAAACGGGCTCATGCGCCCGGCTGCGCTTGCGTACGACCAGGCCGCGTCGTGTTGCACGTTGGGACTCTCGTTCTGGGCGTAGAGTCGCAGCCCGGTGCCGAGGCCGAGGGCCAGGAGCACGACGATCACGGCGATCAGGTTTCGCCGGCTGGAGGGCGCGCGGCTCACCGCCGTCCTCCTAAAACTGGACGTAGAGGAAGGGGCTGGGCTTGCTCAACGCGAGCAGCGACGCGGCAAAGAGCAGCCCAAGCAGAAGCGCGAAGCGCAGCTTCGGCGCGGGCTTGATCTCCCAGGTGTTGGGCAGCAGGTTGACCCACAGGAGGCCGCCGGCGATGAGAGCGGCCAGAGCAGGCGCGAGACGCAGCGTACTCGCGCCCCCCACCCCGTTCAGCCCCACCATCGCCTGCAGCACGTCGCCGGCGGCGCGCAGGGACGAGGCGCGGAAGAAGACCCAGGCGACGGTGGCGGCGACGAACGTCAGGATCCGGTTCAGCCAGACCCACTTCGGCGTCAGGCCGTACTTGCGGGCCACGACATGCACGGACTGGTAGAAGCCCCAGAGCAGGCCCCAGAACACGAAGGTCCAGGCGGGGCCGTGCCAGAGGCCGCCGAGCAAGAAGGTGATGAGCAGGTTGCGCACGGTCAGGAGCGTGGTCCCGCGCGAGCCGCCCAAAGGGATGAACAGGTAGTCGCGCAGCCAGCCGGAGAGGGTCATGTGCCAGCGGCGCCAGAAGTCGGACGGGTTCGTCGCCTTGTACGGCGAGTCGAAGTTCTGGGGGAAGCGGAGGCCGATCATCAAGGCGACGCCGACGGCCATGTCGCTGTAACCGGAGAAGTCGAAGTAGAGCTGCAGCGTGTAGCCGAGGGCCGCGCCCCAGCCCGACCAGAGGCCGAGGTGGGCGTGGTGCGAGAAGAGCTGGTTGACATAGGGCGCCATCGTGTCTGCGACCAGCATCTTCTTGGCGAGACCCATGATCAGAAAGAAGAGGCCGGTGCCGATGAGGCTCCAGCGAAAGCGCTGCTGGGCGCGCTCGAGCTGGGCGCCGACGTGGCCGTAGCGGATGATCGGGCCGGCGAGGATGTACGGGAACAGAGTGACCCAGGCGAGGTAATGGATGACGCTCTTCGCCGGCTTGATCATGCCGCGGTAGACGTCGACGGCGTACGAGATGCCGGCGAACGTGTAGAAGGAGATGCCTATCGGCAGCAGGACGCGCAGCGCCGGCAACGGCTCGCCG
>JBBQFA010000264.1:0-3930 GCA_038321515.1 Thermoleophilia bacterium
CGTTACGACCTCATGAACCGGCTCATGACCGCCGGCCTCGACGGCCGCTGGCGGCGCCTGGCGGCGCGCGCGGCCGCCCTGTCGCCCGGTGACCGCGCTCTTGACGTGTGCTGTGGCACGGGCGACCTGACGTTCAGTCTCCTCGAAGCCTGCCCCGGATGCTCGATCACTGGGCTCGACTTCACGCCGGCGATGGTCGAGCGAGCGCGCGCGAAAGCCGCGGCGCGGGAGCGCCGCGGCCGGCCCGTGCCCGCCGCCCTGGTCGTCGGCGACCTGCTCGACCTGCCGTTCGCCGACGGCGAGTTCGCCGCCGTCACTGTCGGCTGGGGCGTGCGCAACGTCCCCGACGTGCCTCGCGCCTTCCGCGAGATGGCGCGCGTCACCCGCCCCGGCGGTTGCGTCGTCTGTCTCGAGTCGACCCAGGCGCCGGACGGCCTCGGGGGTCGGTTTCACGCCGTCTGGTTGGGCAAGGTCGTTCCCGTCCTCGGCCGCGTGGTGACCGGCGACCCGTCGGCCTACACCTATTTGCCCGCATCGATCGCGGCCTTCCCTCGTGCCGAGGAGCTGGCGGCGATCATGGCCGCGGCCGGATTGCGCGACGTGCGCTTCCGCCGGCTCGGCTTCGGCGCCGTGGCCCTCCACGTCGGAGAGGTCGCGCCGTGAGCTCCCGTCCGGCGCTGGCCTGGCGCTCCGTCACGCAGAAGCATCGCTACGCGCGCGGGCTCGAGCTTGTCGAGGAGCGGCTCACTGCCGTCGCCGCGGGTTATCCGGGTCCCCTCGGCGACGCTTGCGGCACCACACTCGCCGCGGGCGGCAAGCGCGTGCGCCCGCTGCTCGCGCTGCTCTGCGCGCGCCGCGGCTGCGCCCTCGACGAACCGCTGCTTCGCGCCGCCGCCGCGGTCGAGCTGCTGCACATGGCGACGCTGGTCCACGACGACGTGCTCGACCGCGCGGAGTTGCGCCGCGGGCGCCCGACGGTGGCTCATCAGTACGGCCGCGCCACGGCGCTCTCGGCCGGCAACTACCTGCTCGCCCGCGCCTTCTCCGAGCTCGTCGGCGCCGGCGACCCGGCGGCCGTGGACATCCTGAGCGCGACTGCCGTAGGGCTCAGCGAGGGAGAGGTGCTGCAGCGCGCCGAGGCCTTCGACGTCGGCGTCGACGAGACCGCGTACGAGCGGCGCTGCGAGCGCAAGACGGCCGATCTGTTCGCCGCCGCGTGCTCCCTCGGGGCGCTGCTGTCGCAGGCCGGCGAGGCGGCCGTCACGGCCGTTGGCGAGTACGGCCGCCTCATCGGGCTGGCCTTTCAGGTCTTTGACGACATCCTCGACTGCAGCGGCGACGAAGCCGCGACCGGTAAGCGGCCGGGCACGGACGTGCGCGACGGCACCATCACACTGCCGCTGATCTTCGCGCTCGAGGCCCGGCCGGAGCTGGCGCCGCTCCTGGCGGGCCCGGCGCCGGGCGCCGAAGATGTGGCGACCGTCCTGCGCACGGTCGCCGAGTGCGGCGCTCTCCCGCGTGCCCGGGCGGTCGCTTTGCGGTACATTGAAGAGGCCCGGTCGGTCCTTGCGGCCTGCCCCGACACCGTCGAGCGCGAGCTGCTCGCCCAGGTGGCGGCGCAGGTCGTCGACCGCTACAGCTGACGACCCTGGAGTCGATCCCGTGAACCCCAGTGACATCTCCGCCCTGGCGGCGCGCTCCGGCCTTGAGGGCATCTGGCGCAAGGTCGAGGCGGCCTCCCGGCTCGACGCCGCCGACGCCGCGGCGCTGCTCGAAAGCTCCGACATCCTCGCTCTCGGCGCCATGGCCGACTTCGCCCGGGCGCGTAGCGTCGGTGACGACGTGTTCTTCATCAGCAACCGGCACATCAACCACACCAACGTGTGCCGCAACCGCTGCCTGTTCTGCGCCTTCAGCCACGATGAGGGCGACGCCGACGCCTACACGCTGACCATCGACGAGGTGGTGGGCAAGGCGCGGGAGACGCTCGCCGAAGGCGGCATCACCGAGATCCACATCGTCGGCGGCGAGCACCCCGACCTGCCCTTTGACTACTACCTCGGGATGATGCGCTCCCTGAACACGCTCGCTCCCGAGGTGCATATCCAGGCGTTCACGGCCAGCGAGATCGCGCACTTCTCCAAGATCAGCGGCAAGCCGGTCACCGAGGTCCTGCAGGAGCTCAAGGACGCCGGCCTGGGCTCGCTGCCCGGCGGCGGCGCCGAGGTGTTCAGCGGTCGCGTCCGCGACCTCATCTGCGAGCAGAAGATCAGCGGACAGCGCTGGCTGGACGTCATGCGCGCCGCTCACGGCGTGGGACTCAAGTCGAACGCGACGATGCTCTACGGCCACGTCGAGACGCCGGCCGAGCTCGCGGACCACATGATCCGGCTGCGCGAGCTTCAGGACGACACCGGCGGCTTCAACGCCTTCATCCCGCTCTCGTTCCAGCCGGCCAACACCGGGCTCAGCGAGCTCCCCGGACCGACCGGCTTCGACGATCTCAAGATGCTCGCCGTAGGCCGCCTCGTGCTCGACAACTTCCGCCACATCAAGGCGTTCTGGATCAACGTCGGGCTCAAGCTGGCGCAGGTCTCACTCGCGTTCGGCGTCAACGATCTTGACGGCACGGTGGTCGAGGAGAAGATCAGCCACGCCGCCGGCGTCGATACCGGCCAGGAGCTCAGCAAGGCGGAGCTGGTGCGCGTCATCCGCGCCGCCGGCCGCGTGCCGGTGCAGCGCGACACCCTCTACAACGTGGTGCGCCGGTACGATGAAGTCGTCTGAGGCGGCGCCCGTGCGCGTAGGCCGCATCGAGTTCGTCAACTGTTTTCCGCTCTACCACCACTTCGAGCGCGAGCTCGCCGCGCGCGGTGTCACGGCGAGCATCGTCGAGGGCTACCCGGCCGAGCTGAACCGGATGCTCGTGGACGGGGCGATCGACGTGGCCCTGCCGTCATCGATCGCCTTCGCCCGCGACGCCGACGATCTGGTGCTCCTGCCGCACGTCTCCATCAGCTCCTTCGGCGCCGTCGACTCCATCCAGCTGTTCACGCGTACGCCGCTGTCCGAGGTGCGCCGCATCGCGCTCACCGAGAAGAGCGCCACCTCGATCTGCCTCCTCAAGGTGCTATGCCGCGAATGGGGCATCGCCCCGCAGTTCGCGCCGCGCCGCGGGCCGCTGTCCGAAGTTCTCGAGGACTTCGACGGTCTGCTGCTCATCGGCGACGAGGCCCTGCACCTGCTGCGCGTCGAGGCGTACCCGTACCACTTCGACCTTGGGGCGGAGTGGAAGAAGGTCACAGGCCTGCCCATGGTGTACGCCGTGTGCGCGGCGCGGCGCGAGTTCGTGGCCGCTCGGCCGGCGGCGGCAGCCGCCGTGGGGGCGGCCCTGCTCGCGTCTCGCGACGTCTGCGCGGCACAGCCCGCCGCCACCGCCGGTGATGCGGCTCAGGTCTACGACTTCCGCCAGGCCTACCTGATGGAGTACTTCGACAAGCTCAAGTTCGGCTTCACGCCGGAGTACCGCGCGGGCCTGCAGGAGTTCTACCGCCGCTCTGTGGTGATCGGCGAGCTCGAGCACGTTCCCGACCTCGCCGCGTCGGCGGGAACCGCCTGAGCGCGGCGTCATCATCATGTCCTGCACCAGCCTCACCATTCGCCGCCCCATCCCCGAGGATTGGTACCGCGTGATGGCGGTGATGCCGGAGTGGTGGGGCGGCCGCGACCTTGGCGCCATGCTCCCGAAGGTGTTCTTCGAGCACTTTCGCGGCACTTCGCTCATCGCCGAGCATGAGGACAGACTCCTCGGCTTCCTTGTCGGCTTCTTCTGTCCGGACCACGCCGGCGAAGCCTACGTCCACTTTGTCGGCGTCGAGCCGGCGTGGCGACGCGCCGGGCTCGCCGGCGACCTCTACCGCCGCTTCTTCG
>JBBQFA010000265.1:0-3921 GCA_038321515.1 Thermoleophilia bacterium
TGGGGGTGGCGGGCGCCGGGGGCGGGGGCGGGGGGGGGGCGCGCCGCCGGGGCGCCCGCGGCGCCGCCCGCCGGGGGGGGGGGGGGGGGGGCGGGGGGGGCGGCCGCCGCCCCCCCGCCCCCCCCACGGCTGGCGCTCGAGCGTCTCACCCGGCTCCGCGACCACGTCGTGATCGTGACGTGGCCGGGCGAGATGGGCGAGGATGAGGCTCGCGCGGCCGGCTTCGAACCGCGCGTGCTCGGCTCCTTCGACGGCCGCCACTCGTACGTGCTCTGGGAGCTCGAGCGGCGCGCTGGCCGGCCGCTCACGATCGCCTGCGACGACTTCGTGCTGACGGCGCCGGCCGACACGGAGCAGGCTGCGCGCGACCTCCTCGCCGCCGGCGTCGACCTCATCCTCTTTGCCGGCGGCGACGGCACGGCGCGCAACATCTGCAACGCCGTCGGCGACCGCGTGCCCGTCATCGGCGTCCCGGCCGGCGTCAAGATCCACTCCGCCGTGTACGCCACCACGCCGGCCGCCGCCGGTGACGTGGCCGCGCTCTATCTGCACGACCGGCCGGCGAGCGCACGCCTGCGCGAAGGCGAGGTCATGGACATCGACGAGGAGGCGTTTCGCGAGAACCGCGTCTCCGCTCAGCTCTACGGCTACCTGTCGGTCCCGTATGCCCGTGGGCTCACGCAGAGCGCCAAGGCCGGCGGCGTCGCCGGCGAGCAGCGTGCCCTGAGCGACGTCGCCACCGAGGTCATCCACGAGATGCGGCCGGGCGCGCTCACCATCCTTGGGCCGGGCACGACGACGCGTACCGTCATGGAGCGGCTCGGCCTGCCCAAGACCCTCCTCGGCGTGGACGCAGTCCGCGACGGCGCGCTCGCCGGCGCCGACCTCAGCGAAGGTGAGCTGCTGGCGCTCGTGGACGCCGCCCTGGAGGCTCATATCGTGGTCACCGTGATCGGCGGCCAGGGCCACGTCTTTGGCCGCGGCAATCAGCAGATCAGCCCCGCCGTGATCCGCCGCGTCGGCAAGGCCGGCATCACCGTCATCGCCACGCAGACCAAGCTGCTGAGCCTCGAGGGCCGGCCGCTGCTGGTGGATACCGGCGACCCCACGCTTGACGCGGAGCTGGCCGGCTACGTCAAGGTCGTCACCGGGCTCGGCGAGCGCACGATGTACAGGGTCGGCGCCTGACGCGCCCGGCCGGGTAGACACGTGTCCCATCGACCACGGGCCTCGGGAGGTCGAGGCTTGTACGGTTCGTCGCCACGAGGGCGGCGGGGCACGACGGCGAGGTGAGAGTGGACAAGTTCCCTGATCCGCATCTCGAGCGCGAAGCCCGAGAGCCTGACGGCGCCGGCACGGAGTTCTGGCTGGCGCCGCAGCTGCCGTACGTCCTTCGGCAGCGGGCTGAGGCCATCTTCGGCGTGCTGGCGCATCTGCCGCTCGAGCAGCCCCTTGCCGTTGTCACCGACGTGGGCAAGACCGTTGCCGTCAACGCGCCGCTGCTGCGCCTTCTCGGCGGCGCGAGCCCGGACATGGTGGGGCAGATGTGGTCGCGGGTGATGCCGGGCTGGCCTGATCGCGCCCGGAGCTTTCGTCGCGAGGGCGAGCAGGTCTTCGAGGAGCACCTGGCCGGGAGCGGCGGACACAGCGTCTGGGTGCGGGTCTCCCTCGCTCCTGTCGCCGAGAGCGGCGAGCAGCGGGCGATGGCCTACGTGCTGTTCATCAGCAAGCCCGATGTGGAGACCGTCGACCACGAGGAGGTCCGGCGGCTGCGCAAGAGCCTGCAGCTTCTCGCCGACATGCAGACCGACTACGTGGTGGAGGTCGACCGCGACGGCCTCATGACCTTCGTGAGCCCGTCCTTCTGCCGGGCGCTGGGCGCCACCGAGAAGGAGCTGGTCGGCCATGAGTTCGTCGGCCGCGTGCTGGAGAAGGATCGGGCCGCGGTGGCGACGGGGCTCGAGCAGGCGCTGCGACCACCGTTCGCCGCGGAGATCAAGGCGCGTCTGGCGGCAGACTCGGGTGCGCCGCTCGAGTGGCAGGCCGACGCCGTCATCGGCGACGGCATCGTCGGGCTCGACCTGGTGGCCCGGCCGGCCGGCGGCGAAGCCGCGGCACCGGCCGGCTCCGGTCAGTCGCCGGCGTCTGCCGCCGTCGTCGCGGCTGCCGCGACGCCGCCCGACGACCCCCGTCTGACGGCAATCAAGAAGACGCTCGACGATCTGCGGCCGGGTGACGAGGCGGGCTTGATGGCGCTGGCGCGCGCCGTGGGCGCCGCCGCGGGGGCCGAGTGCGTCTCCTTGACGGTGCGCTACGGCGACGTCGTCGAGAAGTCGGTCGGCTGGCGGCTCCCACCGGCCTGAGCCTCGTCCGCGCCTTCGCGAGCGCGCCTTCCCGCCGGCCTGAGTCCCGCCCGTCTTCCCGCCCGCGCCTTAGTCCGCGCGCCTTCGCGAGCGCACCGAGCGCTGCGCCGATGCGCCGCAAAAACTTCTACGGCTGCTAACTTGACACCACAAATCGGTGTCAAATGTTATACAATATGCTTCACAGGAAGCCTGTGGAGGGGCTCTTTCGTCTCGTCGCAGGCGCGAACGCGTCACACCAAGGAGAAGGAACAGCATGAAGGCTCTCGTTGTCGGCACCGGTGGTGTAGGTCAATCGATCGCCGCGATCGCCAAGCGTCGCGACCCCAAGGGCGAGTGGCTCGAGAAGATGGTCATGGCCGACTACGACGGCAAGCGCGCCGCCGACTTCGTCGCCACGCTCAAGGACCCGCGCTTTGTCGCCGAGCAGATCGACGCCGCTGACGTCGACGCCGTGGCCGCCCTGGCCACGAAGCACGGCGTCGACATCCTCATGAATCTCTGCGCCCCGAACTTCAACCCGCCACTGCTGCAGGCCGCGCTCAAGGCGAAGGTGCACTACCTCGACACGGCGATGACGCTCAGCGAGCCGCACCCGACCGACCCGATGCACAAGTGCGGCGTCAAGCTCGGCGACAAGGAGTACGTGCTCAGCCCCGAGTTCGAGAAGATCGGCAAGTACGCGCTCGCCGGCTTCGGCGTCGAGCCGGGCATGGCCGACTACTTCGCCCGCTACGCCGCCGATCACCTCTTCGACGAGGTCGACGAGATCGGCATCCGCGACGGCAGCAACCTCGAGATCCCCGGCGCCAAGGGCATCAGCTTCGGCTTCAGCGTCTGGACCACGATCGAGGAGTGCAACAACCCCGCGATCGTGTACGAGAACGGCGAAGTCCACACCATCGAGCCGTTCGCCGAGCTCGAGAACTTCTGGCTGCCCGAGGGCATCGGCGAGGTCGAGGTCGGCCACGTCGAGCACGAAGAGGTCATCCAGATCGCCCACAACGCGGGCCGCCTCAAGGGCGTCAAGAAGGCGACCTTCAAGTACGCTCTCGGCGACGAGTTCATGCAGGCCATGGACGTCTTTCGCTCGATCAACATCGACAAGGCCGAGAAGATCAAGGTCGGCGACGTGATGGTCGCCCCGCGCGACGTCATTGCCGCCGCCGCTCCCGACCCCAACGAGGTCGGCAAGAAGTACGTCGGTCAGACCGCTGCCGGCACCTACGTGATCGGCAAGAAGGACGGCCTGGAGCGCAAGGTGTACCTGTACCAGGTCGCCGACAACAAGACCTGCGTGGACAAGTACGGCACCCAGGTCGTCGTTGCGCAGACCGCGTTCACGCCGGTCATCACCATCGAACTCCTCGCCAAGGGCAGCCTCGGCAGCAAGCCGGGCGACCCCAAGAGCGGCGTCCACAACCCCGAGGCGTTCGACGCCGACGACTATGTGGCCCTCATGCCGGCCTACGAGTTCCCCGGCGGTCTCCTTGAGATGGAGTCCGAGTACAAGCTCGCCAAGGATGCGCAGGCCCTACTCGACCTGGCGAAGTAAGAC
>JBBQFA010000266.1:0-3917 GCA_038321515.1 Thermoleophilia bacterium
GTAGCGGGGAATTGACGACGATCCACCCCTGTGAGTCCGCCCCCTGTGCCGTCTCCGGGGTGATGAGCCCGGCGTCCAGCACGATCACGTGGTCGGGCTCGCGAACGGGCCAGTGCTCCGCGATCTCCTCGTCGTCTGCGCGCACGTACGCCTGCACCGGCGCCCCCGCACGCTCCGCGCCGTACACGCCGAACGCCTGCACGTACTTGCCGCGCAGGAAGTACGCGGCGGCGATGAGCTTTGCCAACGTCACGCCGCCGCGGCCGCCGCGCCCGTAGATCGTGATCTCGATCACGGCGGGCCCTCCTTCGCGCGCCGGCGAGGCGGGGGACCGGTCTGGGCGGCGACGAACTCCGCGTACCACGCCATGGCGGCGAGGGCGCGTACCGCGGCGGCCGGCGAGTAGAGGATGACGGGGTCGTATCGCGCGCCGCCCGGGAAGGTCGCGACCTCGAGCGGGCGCAGGGGGACGTTGACGATCGGTTTGCCCGTCTTCTCCATGAGCGTGGTCACGCGCTCGAGAAAGGCGATCTCCGCAGGGTTGAAGCGGTCGCGACCGGGCGCGCCCGGTCCGACGACGGGTGGGGCGCCGTCCGACGTCCAGCCGGTGGACGGGCTGTGGAGCACACCCAGCACGACGACGGCGTCCACCGCCTCGCTCTCGGCAAGCAGGGTCAGCGTGCGCTGGGCGAGGTCCGGGCCGATGGATGCCACCAGGTCGATGGGGTTGCTGCGGCTCCAGTAGCCGGGCAGCAGCTTGTCCAGCTCGGCCAGGACGTGGGGCTCGAGCATGGCCAGCTCGAGGTCGTTGCGGGCCAGCTCGTCCGCCGCCAGCACGCCCCAGCCTCCCCCGAGCGTCATGATCGCCACGCGGCGGCCCGGCGGCAGCGGGAGTGCGGTGAAGCAGAGCGCCAGATCCAGGCTTTCGTCGGGGCCTGTGCGCACCAGGCAGCCGGTCTGGCGAGCTGCTGCCAGGAAGACGTCGGCCGCGCCTGCCATGGCGCCGGTGTGCGACGCGGCGGCGCGACTGCCGTACTCCGTCAGGCCGCCGCGCAGCACCACCACCGGCTTCCGCCGGGTGGTGCGGCGCATGACGTCGAGGAAGCGGCGGCCGTCATCGACTCCTTCGAGATAGACCAGAGCGGCGGTCGTCTGCGCGTCGTCGCACAGCGCGTCGAGCACGTCGAGCGCGCTCGTGCTCGCCTCGTTGCCGACCGTCACGTACTTGTCGATACCGATGCCGCGTCGCTCGGCGGCGGTGACGAGCTGCACGCCGATGTTGCCGGACTGGGAGATGACGCTCAGGCGGCCGGCCTGCGGTCGCAACTCCAGGAAGCCGACGGCGTGAAGCCGGCTGTGCGCCGCGACCAGGCCCATGCAATTGGGGCCGATCAGCGTCACGCCCGCGGTCCGCGCCGTCTCGGCCAGCTCCGCCTCCGCGGCGGCTCCCGCCTCTCCCGCCTCGGAGAAGCCGGCAGCCACCACGAGTACTACGGGGACCCCGCGCTCGCCACACTGTTTGACCACGGCGTGCACCTGGGTCGCCCCCAGCGTCACGAGCGCCAGGTCCGGGGCTTCGGGCAGCTCCGCGACGCTTCGGAAGACGGGCAGACCGCACATGGCGCCGCCACGAGGGTTCACGGGATAGATGGCGCCGGCGAAGCCGCCGTCGATGAGGTTGAGCAGGAGGGAGCCGCCCCATTTGAGAGGGTCCTCCGAGGCGCCGACGACCGCGACGGAGCGCGGCGCGAACAGCGGCGTCAAGTCGGGGCGCGGCACGGGGAGGATGGGCGAAGCGCCCTGGGGCTGTCGCCCAGGCCGTACGAGCCCGCCCGCCGGCGCCGGGTCGACGATCATGAGTGCGTCGGCGGCGATCGGCGTCACGCCTTCGACGATGAGTGGATTGATGTCGATCTCGGTGATCGCCGGGTGGTCCTCGGCGATGCGCGCTACGGCGCGGATGACTGCCGTCAGCGCCGCCCGGTCCACCGGCGGCATGCCGCGGAAGCCGCCGAGTAGAGCGGCAGACCTGATGCCGTCGAGCATCTGGTCGATGTCGCGCTGCGACAGGGGCGTCACGCCGAGCGAGATGTCCTTGAACGCCTCGGTGAAGACGCCGCCGACGCCGAACACGACGACCGGCCCGAACAGCGGATCGCGCTTCATACCGACCATCAACTCGCGCGCACCGAGGACCATGCGCTCGACGAGCAGGGAGGCGTCCGGATCGCCGGCGTGGTCCAGCAGCGAGCCAGCCGCCGTCCGCACGGCTCCCTCGTCCTGAAGCCCAAGGACGACGAGGCCGCGCTCCGTCTTGTGACTGATACGCGCCCCGACGGCTTTGAGCGCGACGGGAAAGCCTACGCGGCGTGCGATCGAGACGGCTTCTCGCTGGTCGCGCGCGCCGCCGCCCTCCGGCACGGGTACACCGTACGCGGCGAGCACGGCCTTCGCTTGCCGTTCGTCGAGGGCGGAACAGCCGTCGTTCACGGCGGCCACGATGATGCTCGCGGCGTCGCGGGCGCTCCGTGCCGGCGGCGTCACTGTGGTACGCGGGCTGTCGAGCCTCTCACTCAAGCATTCTCCGTGTTGGGCGGCGCCGCGAGGCCGCCGGCCCGCGCTCGCCGCACGCAGAGGTGGATCGCTACGGGGTGCGGCACAACGGCCCTTTCGACCACTTAGCGTTTATAGTATAAAGAGTAGTTCTTTCGTTCTCAAGGTACAAGCGTTGCGCATGCCGGACGCGAAAAGTCGGAGAGGTGCAGGCCAAGATGATGTGCGGCACGAGATGAGAGCCGAGCTGACGTTCGGACGGATCGAGAGCGCCGCTCCCGCCCTGGCGACGGCGAGCGCCAGCGAGAACGCCGCCTGGTTCATCCGCGCGATGATCTTCTCGGGAGAGCTCGGGCCGGGTGATCGCCTCCCTACGGGACGCGATCTCGCGGCCCGGTTGGGTATCTCGATCGTCACTCTCAGGGTCGCCCTCAAGTCGCTCGAGACGGCGGGCTACCTCGTCACCACGAGAGGCGCTCTCGGGGGATCGAGGGTGTGCGACCTGGCCACTCTGACGCGTCGCTGGACCAGCTGGATGCGTGAGAAGGCCGAGGAGGTCGACGAGGTCTGCGAGCTGCGCGAGACCCTCGAGGTCAAGATCGCGAGGCTGGCCGCCGAGCGGCGTTCGGAGGCGGAGCTGCAGGCTATCGAGCAGGCTAACACGCTGCTCGTCGAGCCTGGCTCATCGGTGCTGCGCTGGAACGTCGCTTTCCACGACGCGGTGGCGCACGCCGCTCACAACAGCCACCTCGAGCGGGCCATGGTCGAAGTGCGCGGCGAGCTGTTCCTGCCCGTGGACGAGTTCCTCCGCGAGCATCGGGTCGAGGAGCTCGTCGCCGCTCACGGCGCCGTTCTCGACGCGGTTCGCGCCCGCGACGCCGAGGCAGCCGCGGAGAGCATGCGCGCGCATCTGCGGGAGACGCAAGCCGTCATCAGGCAGAGCTTGGGCGAGTCGAAGCATCACACCGACGGAAGGGGCAAGCTGTGAAGTCCATGCTCGCGCTCGTCAAGGATCACCGCGGACCCGGACTGACTCTCGAGAGCGTCCCTGTGCCCACGGCAGGCGCCGGACAAGTCGTGATCCGCGTACTCAAGACCGCCATCTGCGGTACCGACGTGCACATCTACGCGTGGGACGAGTGGGCGCAGCGCACGATCCCCGTGCCACTGGTCGCCGGCCACGAGTTCGTAGGCAGGATCGTCGAGCTCGGAGAGGGCGTGCACGGCCTCGAGCTCGGGGAGCTGGCGACCGGCGAGGGGCACATCGTCTGCGGCCACTGCCGCAACTGCCGCGCCGGCCGGCGTCATCTCTGCGCGCACAGCGTGAGCATCGGCGCGACCGCTCCGGGCGCCTTCGCCGAGTA
>JBBQFA010000267.1:0-3882 GCA_038321515.1 Thermoleophilia bacterium
GAGCTCGTCCGGCGCGCGGCGGCCGGTGATCACGAGTTCGACCGTCGCCGGCTTGGTGGCGATCAGCGCCAGCACGCGGTCGACGGGGACGAGCTCGAAGAAGACGGCGGTCACGAGCTCGTCCAGCACGACGAGGTCGTAATCGCCGCTCTCGACCAGAGCTTTCGCCTCGTCGAACCCGGCTGCGGCGGCGGCGAGGTCCTCTTGCGAGGCCTCACCCTTGAACACCCAGTGGTCGAGGCCGCACTGCCGCACCGGCACGCCGAGCTTCTTGAGCGTCACGATCTCGCCCCACGTGGGGTCCGACTTCATGAACTGCAGCACAGCCGGCCGCAGGCCCTGGCCGAGCGAGCGCACGACGAGGCCGAGCGCGGCCGTGGTCTTGCCCTTGCCGTCGCCCGTGTAGACCTGGACGTAGCCCTCGTGCAGCGGAGTCACAGCCGTGTCACTTGGCGTAGTCGTAGAAGCCGGCGCCGCTCTTGCGCCCAAGCTTGCCGGCGGCCGCGAGCTCGCCGAGGACCGCCGCCGGCCGGTACTTGGGATCGCCGAGCTCGCGCTCCAGCGTCTCGAGGATCGCCTTGGTCGTGTCGAGCCCCACGAGGTCGGCGAGCGCCAGGGGCCCCATGGGCCAGTTGGCGCCGAGCTTCATGCCGGTGTCGATGTCCTCGGCGCTGGCGACACCCTCGGCGTACGCGTTCGCGGCCTCGTTGATCATCGGGAAGAGGATGCGGTTGGCCACGAAGCCGGGTGAATCCTTGACGGTGATCGCCGTCTTGCCCACGGCCGCGGCGTAGGCACTGGCGGCGGCGAGCGTGCCGTCGCTGGTGCGCTCGCCGCGCACGACCTCGACCAGCGCCATCATCGGCACCGGGTTGAAGAAGTGGATGCCGACGAAGCGCGCCGGATCGGTCACGAAGGCGGAGAGCGCGCTCACCGACAGGCTCGACGTGTTGGTGGCGATGATCGCCTCCGGGCGGAGGATTGACGACGCCTTCTCGAACAGACCCTGCTTGATCGCCATCGTCTCGGGCGCCGCCTCGACGAAGAGATCGGCGTCGGCGCCGGCAGCCATGTCGGTACTCGTCGTGATGCGCGCTAGGGCGGCGTCGCGGGCCGCGGGCTCCATGCGGCCTTTGTCGACCATCCGGCCGAGGCCCTTCTGGATGCCGGCCATGCCGCGGGCGATGAACTCGTCGGCCACGTCGATCAGCACCACGTCGAGGCCGGCCATGGCCGAGACCTGGACGATGCCGGCACCCATCTGGCCGGCTCCGGCGACAAGCAACTTGTTCACGCTCACGGAGTCCTCCTCTGATCCAGCGCGCGCGAGCAGATCGGGTCGCCCGCGTCGCGACGATAGCGCCTCGAAAACGCGCTGCCCATGCTACCGCAGGCGGTGCGACCGCGTACACGCCTGACCGCCCCCCCGTGCGAGGGCGGTCAAGCTGGGCGCGGACGCGAGGCGACAGGACCGGGATGGTCCTGTTACCATCACGGCATGGACCTGCCACCCAAGATCGTCAGCTGCGAGGTCGTGCGCAACGAGATCGAGCGCGTGCTCGAGCGCGACGGCCGCGAGCTCGAGATCGAGTTCGTCGACGGCGCCCTGCACGACTACCCCGACAAGCTGCGCAGCGCCCTCCAGGAGCGTATCGACGGTACGCCCGGCGAGCGCGAGATCCTGCTCTGCTGCGGGCGCTGCAGCAACGGCACCGTAGGCCTGGAGGCGCGGTCGCACCGCCTCGTCCTGCCCGCCGTCGACGACTGCATCTCTCTACTGCTCGGCTCGCGCGCCCGCTACCTGGAAGAGCACGGCCGCCAGCCGGGGACGTACTACTACACGCGCGGCTGGGTCGACTTCATCGACGACCCGTACAAGGAGTACCTGCAGATCGTGCCCAAGTACGGCGAGGAGAAGGCGGCCCGCGTGGCGCGCCTGATCATGGAGAACTACACGCGCGTCGCCGTCATCGAGACGCCAGGGGTGCAGGGCCTCGAAGACAAGCGCGACTATCTCAAGACGGTGAGCGCCTTCTACGAGCTGCCGCTCGAGCACCTCACGGGCTCGCTCCGCTTTCTCGAGAAGCTGGTGGCCGGGCCGCACGACGAGGAGTTCATCGTCGTCGAGCCCGGCGACATGCTCGACGAGCCCCGCTTCTGGGCGCTCGCCGGAGTCTGAGCCGCCGCAGCCTGCGGCGGCCGGCGCCTCAACCCTCGCGCGCCGGCTTGTTCGGCGCCGGCTTCTTGACCGCGGGCTTCTTCGCTGCCGGCTTCTTCGTGGTGGGCTTCTTGGCCGCCGGCCTCCTGGCCGCTCGCGGCTTCGCCGGTGGCTCGTCGACCGGCGTACCCTCCGCGGAGGGTACGCCTGCGGCCCCGGGCGGTGCCTCCTCGTCGGCCGCCTGGGATGGCGTCGTCTCGCCTGCCACGTCAGCGACAGCCGGCTCCGCGACGATCGGCGGGGGCGCGGCGCCGGCCAGCTGCACGACCCGGGCATAGGCCATCTGCATCTGAGCCAGCGTGGCGTGCAGATCGCGGGTGCGCTCCTCGCCCTGCTCGCGCTCTATCACCGCAAGCGTGGCCCGGAGCAGCTCGATCGACAGCCGCGCGTCATTCAGGTCGCGCGCCGGCCGCGTGTCGTCGGTGAGCCCCAGCTTCTGGTAGCCGAAGCTGACCAGGCCGATCATCATCTCGTAGGCCAGATCGAAGGCATGCACGCTCTTCAGCTGCTCGAGAGCCGCCCGGGCGCGCTCCTCGTCGGTCGGCGCGCCACCCGCGCTGTCACGGTCGTTCATCCCGCCTCCCTAATCGATTCGGTCGCCGGCTCCAGAGAGATCGCGTGCGCCCTCGCGACGGTCCCGGCGAACACGTCGCGCAGGCTCTCGCCGTTGGCGTGCGCCCGGCTCTGCTGCTGCGCCCCATTGCCCTCCCGGAGCATCCGCTCGACGTCGACGAGATGCGGGCTCAGCCCGATGCCATCGGCGTACGGCGCCGCCAGCTCGACAAGCTGCCGGATCGCGTCGGCTGCCGGCAGCTCCTCGCCCACCGCCCAGTCCACGAGCTTGCCGTCGAGGCCGTAGCGGATCGCGCGCCACAGGTTCTCCTCGATGTAACGCGTCTGGAGGATCGGCAGCGGCAAGCCTTCGTCGTAGACGCGTGCGAGGTGGGCGATAAGCCCCACCGTCAGCGACGAGATCGCGAGGCTCTGCCAGGCCTCCGTCTGGGCGTCGCAGATGCGCACCTCGACGGTGCCGAAGCGATGGTGCGGCCGCACCGACCACCACACCTGGGTGAACTCCTGGATGCAGCTGGTGTCGATGAGCTCCTCGTAGAAATGCCGATGCTCGGCCCAGGAGCCGAAGACGTCGGGGATCCCGCAGCGTGGGAACATGCGCATGAAGGTCTGGGTGCGCACCGAATGCAGCTGCGTCCAGACGTCCTCGATGAAGGGTGAGTTGGCCGACAGCGCCAGCAGGTGCGGGAGGTACGTGCGCAGGGCGTCGCACACGGCGACGGCACGGTCGCAGCCGCGCACCCCCACGTGAACGTGCGCCGCCCACGTGTTGTTGCGCCAGGCGACGTACTTGAGCCGCTCCTCGACAAGCCGGTAGTGCGGCGTGTCGATGATCTCCTGGTCCTTCCACGCCGAGAACGGATGCGTGCCGGTGGCGCCGAGGGCAAAACCCTCGGCGTCGGCAAGCGTGAAGAGTTCGACGCGGTTGAGCAGGAGTTGCTTCGCCGCCTGCCCGAAGTGCAGGGTGCGCGGCGTGGACACCTCGATCTCGGAGCGCAGCAGCTCTCCGGCGATGCGCTCGCGCAGGCGCGGCGGAGCGGCATCGCGAAGCGCCTCAAAGCCGGGCGTGAGCGCGAGTGAATGCGGGTCGA
>JBBQFA010000268.1:0-3862 GCA_038321515.1 Thermoleophilia bacterium
GAGCTTTGGCTTTGTTCTGCACTGCCTGCCGATACTTCTCACGGATGCGTATGACCTCTCGTGCCTGCCTGGCCGCTCGCTCGGCCGTCTGCTGCACTCCGTGCAGGAAGAAGAGCAGCCAGCTCTGCCAGTCGCCGTCAGTGCGCACGCGCAGCAAGGCGTCGTAGTAGTCGGTGCGGTGCGCTTCGATGTACGCCGACAGGTAGAGGAGCGGCTGGGTCAAGCGGCCGCGCTCCGTTAGGAACAGCGTGATGAGCAGGCGCCCGACGCGGCCGTTGCCGTCGAGGAACGGATGGATGGCCTCGAAGTGCTCGTGCATGAGGGCGCACTGCACGAGGTCAGGCAGGCTCGTGCGGTCGTGCAGGAAGAGCTCCCAGTCGCCGAGCGCGTTGGTCATCTCCTGGACCGGCGGTGGCACGTAGGTGGCGGTGGTCGGTGTCGATCCCGGTGCCCCGATCCAGTTCTGCGAGCGGCGGAACTCGCCCGGAGTCATGTGGGCGCCACGCACCCCTTGCATGAGCCGTTCGTGCAGCTCGCGCACGAAGCGCAGCGACAGCGGCAGGTCGTGCAGCCGCGCGAGCCCATACTCGAGCGCCTCGACGTAGTTGCGCACCTCACGCAGGTCGTTGGGGTCGCGCTCTGGCGGTGCCGCCGCGATCTCGTCCATGAGCAGCTCGGAGAGTGTCGTACGCGTCCCCTCGATGCGCGACGAGAGCACCGCCTCCTGGCGGAGGTACGGCGCGATGAGCAGGTGCGGGTTGGGTAGCTGCTCGCCGGCGATGGAGAGTTCGCTGAGGGCGGCGTGAGCTCGTGACAGCGCTAGGACGAGGTCCTTGCTGTAACCGATCTCGGGAGGGAGCGGCGCCGGCACGAACGCGGAGAAGCCCTCCGGCGTCGTCACGACCCGGCCGGCTGCGCTGCTATGGAATCGGAGTGGGTCCACCTGGGCCTCCGCGCCCTGCGCCGCTCGTAACGTTTGCTTTCAAAGCGGCGGAAGCTTTGAAAATCAGCTACCGGAGATTTTCAAAGTGAGACTCACATTGCAAGCTACATCTTCCGCTTCGCGGAAGATGTACGCGCGCGCGAGGCGATCAAGCTCTCCGCCGCCAACGGCTCATCTTGCCGACTCATGTGCCGATACGTTATCATGTGATAACAGATAGGGGGTGCGTTGGCCACACGAGAGCAGGTCCGCCTGTTCCTGCATCTGATCAAGATGACTGCGGCGGTGCGGTTCGTCTTCAGGGACCGGACTGAGAATCTCAGGACCCTCGCCTTGCTGGGGATCACCCGCGAGCATGCAGAGAGTCTGGTCCTCGGACTGACCCCGGAGGACTACTCAAGTGGGCCGTCGGCGGACCACAACCACCCGGGGCTGGACGTCTGGGTGTTCGGGCTCAGAGTCGGCAGCATCGAGGTGTACGTGAAGGTCCAGGCGATCGTGAACCCACCGGTGGGCTGCGTCTGCATCTCATTCCACAAGTCCGAGCGTCCGATGGACTACCCCCTGCGAAGCAATGATCCACCCGCGAACGAGGAGGACCGGCGATGAGCACGACATTCTGCTCGCAGTGCATGAAGGAAACCGACGTGCACATCGAAGACCGCCGCGAGACCCTGCCGGTGCGCGGCGAGGACATCGAGGTCGAGGCCCGCGTGGCCGTGTGCTCGAGCTGCGGTGAAGACGTATGGCTCGACGAGCTCGAGGACGAGACGTTGCGCCGGGCCTACACCGAGTATCGTCGCCGCCACGGTCTGCTGCAGCCCGAGGAGATGCAGCGGATCCGCCGGCGGTGGGGCCTCGGTCGCCGCGCCTTCGCTCTTCTCCTGGGCTGGGGCGAGATCACCCTGCACCGGTACGAGACAGGGTCGCTTCAGGACTCGGCTCACGACCTGCAACTCCGAATGGCCGAGCGACCCGAGAACCTCCGCATGCTGCTGAAGGCGAATGGCGGACGTCTGACGGTGCGCCAGCGAGAGACTGTCGAGCTGCAGCTGGAGGATGCCGACCCAATCACGGACGACTGCAGTTGCGAGGATGAGGACTTCGAGCGGCTGCTCTCTCGGCGGGCCGAGGGCGGCTTCGGCGGCAACGCGCCGCTGTCGCTGACCAAGGTCCGCGAGATGATCGCCTACTTCGCCAGTCTGCCCGACATGTACGTCACGAAGCTTGCGAAGCTCATGTTCTACGCTGACTTCCTGCACTACCGCGAGCACACGACGTCCATCAGTGGCATCGCCTACGCTCATGCCCCTTGGGGGCCCATCCCTGACCAGTACGACCGCATCCGAGCCGATGCCGTGGAGAGTTCGCTCGTCGCGATTGAGGAAAGGTTCTACGGTGACAAGCCCGTCGAGGTACTCCGTGCGCAGCGACGTCCAGACATGAGCGTGTTCTCTTCGAGTGAAGCGGTGGCTGTCGAGACCATCGAAAGGCTGCTGAGTCACATGAGCTCCAGGGAGCTAAGTGAAATGTCTCACGAAGAGGTCGCCTGGTCGATGACAGCCAACGGCGAGCGAATCCCCTACGACACTGCCCGGAGCCTGAGTCTCGCGTAGGAAGCTCTACTGGAACTCAAGGCGCTTCATGGAGCCGTTCTTGGCGATTCGGCAGATGAACGGAGCCGGCTCGCTGGTCGCGACTTCCTCCATGCGCTTTCGCGCTTTCGTGAGAATGGCCCCGGTCCGCTCGGCATTGAGGTTGGCAGTGACCAACACGAACACCCTGAGCCCAGCTTCGCGCCACGCGTCCATCTCGGCGGCGCGATACCGGACGCGGGCGTCCTGCGTCACGAACACCCAGCCTCGCCGGGCGACTTCAGGGAAGAGGTCGACGTCTTTGGCGTCCTGAGGGAAGTGGTCGTCGTGGATCTCGACGGCCCAGCCTGCTTCTCGCAGTGCCGTGGGCACGCGGCGACCGAGGTTCCGGTCGCAGAAGAACGTCAGGCGGCCGGCCTCAGCCAGAGCTCGTACCTGAGGGCGTGCTGGACGTCGTCTGCGCTTAGCCCGAAGTCATCGGCGATCGCGTCGATGGGCTCCTCTGCCTCGAACCGGCCGCGGATGATCTCGGTACGGATTCCGCCGATCTGGGGCAGCCCGAACTCGATCTCCGGGTTCTGCCGGACCACACCGCCCTTGGGCCGCCACTCCACTGGCCATCTGTCCTGCCAGTCGATGTGGTGGAGGTACTCAGTCAGGACGGGCTTGAGCGCTCGCTGGCCGCCCCTCGTCAGGGTGGCGAGGTTGTCCAGCCCGTCGCCGAGTTCCTCGTTCGCGCGCATGAAGATGTCCGCGCCGGCGACAAGGATGTCCTTGCGCGCGAACGGGTGGTCGCCGACCTCGGACTCGGCGACGCGATGCGCAGCGCGTACTGCCTGCAGGGAGATTCCACGCGAGCGGAGCGCAGCGATCACAGCTGTCTCGATGAGGTCGTCGAAGGCCAGCGGAGCGGCGCGGCCCGCGTCCGCCGTGCTCCTGAGGAGCGGTGGACGTTCGCGGTCTCCCTCGCGATAGCCCCGGTACAGACGCCTGACGAGCTGGGACTGGGCGCGCGCGTAGCGCGCCACGTCTGTCATGGAGTAGAGCGGGATCGATGACGATCGGGTCTTCATGGCCTCCTCACTTCGCCGCAACTGGATTCTACCCTTTACCTCAGACGGCACCACGGGGAGATGAAAGCGTCAACGCAGATGCGGGCGGATTGTCTCCCACGAAATCCAGGACCCGGCGCCAAGCTTCGGTCTTCTCGAGAAGGCTCAGCCGCGCGTTCGCCGGCGAAGTGGACGGCAGCGTCGCGAACGTCAGTCCGGAAGCCAGCGGCAGCTTCCCGGCGACGTTCCGGTCCCACAGCGAGCGCGCCGTC
>JBBQFA010000269.1:0-3852 GCA_038321515.1 Thermoleophilia bacterium
GACGCTCGTCGAGACGGGGTTGCTGCGCGGCCGCTCGCTCACCTCATACCCCACGCTGCGCACCGACCTCGAGAACGCGGGCGCTCACTGGGTCGACGAGGAGGTGCACTTCGACGGCTCGCTCGTCTCGAGCCGTCGACCCGACGATCTGCCGGCCTTCAACGCCGGTCTCGTCAAGGCCTTCGGCGAGAGCGCCGGCCGGCGCTCCCAGGCCTGATCCGCGCCGGGCGCGGGCGGACGGCGCTCCCGGGGCGTCGTCGCTGACGAGGTGACGCGGCGATGTGCGGCATTCGCCGCCGGTGGCGGCGCCCCCGCGGCACGATGATGGTCGCCTTCGACGAGCACCCCGAAGAGGTGCGCTGGGGCTTGGTGGGCGTGGTGCAGGACTTGTGCGCTCGTCAGGGGGAGTGAGGCCGTACGGCCAGCGCTGCCCGGGCTCTCACGGCCGCGACTCGGGGAACCAGGCGAATCGCCCCTCGGGATCGTGTCGAGCTCGCAGCTCGTGCAGACGTTGCCAAGCCGAAGGGCTGTAGCAATCCTCGGCCTTCTCCGGTCGTGCCCAGAGGTCCGCCTCGCCTACATACGTGCCGCTGGCGAGTGGGTCAAGCCCGCTCTCACCGTCGACGGATCGGCGCGTAACACTGAAGAGGGTCCTCACGGCGCGCTGATGGGGACCCGTGCCCGCGCCTGGTCACAGGTGGGGACGGTACCCTCAGGCCGCTTGGCGTTTCGGCTGGTCGGGCTCGAGGCGAATCTCGTTGACGAGCCCCAGCTGGGCCCTCGCCTCGGGGCGGGGCCGAGGCCTTCGTGGGCCAGCAGCCGCTTGATGGAGCTCGCCCCGACGCGAATGCCGAGCTTGCGAAGCTCCCCCTGGATTCTGACGTAGCCCCAGCGCGGGTTCTCCTTGGCCATCCTCACAATGAGTCGGCCGATCTTCGGGTCAAGAGGCGGACGCCCGATCCTTCTGCGCCGGTAGGTCCACTTGTGCTTCACCAGCTCACGATGCCAGCGCAGAAGCGTGGCCGGGGTGACGATGAACGACGACCAGCGCTCCCTGGGCAGCAGGTGTGCCGCCGCGGCAAGGAGCAGCCGGTCGCGCCGGCGGAGCTTGGGGCGACGGGCCTTGCGCGTCAGCACCTTCATCTGGTGACGAAGGACAAGGATCTCGAGCTCGCGGTCGCGCTGGCCGTCTGCGGGCATCAAACGAAGGACGGCGCGCAGTACCATGTAGCGGAGTGAGAAGATCATCGCTGCATCCTAGAGAACCGCTGCTCAGCTGGCGAATCGGGGTTCTGGTACCCCTCAGGCAGCTCCGCCGGCGCGAGGGATGGCCGGCCGCCGTGCTCGCGCTCTACGGCATCTGCCCGCCGGTCGCCCGGCGCCGGTCCTCACGGCCGGGCGACCGCGTGCCGCACGGCGCCTGAGCACGCCCGGTCCTTCGCCGTCGCCTCGGCGCTTCTGCCCGTGCCTTCGCCGTGGCAGGCTGACCCGGCTCCGTACGAACGAAAGCGCGGCGGGCGCCCTTCATGGGAGCCCGCCGCGCTCATCCGAGCCGGATGCTTCAGTGAGAGCCGCCGCCGTTGCCGCCACCGGAGTCGTCGCAATCGCCGGCGGTGTCGCCAGCGCCGGTGCCGTCGCAGTCGCCGCTGCCGCTACCGCCGTTGCCGTTCCCGGAGCCGGCGCCGTCGGGCTGGCCGTTCTGGCTCTGCGTGCCGCTCTGCGCCTGGGTGCCGGCCTGGGTCTGCGCCTGAATGCCGACCTGGGTCTACTGGCCGCTCCGCTCACGCGTCTGTGCCTGCGCCTGCTGACCGTCGCCGCTCGCGACGCCGTCCTGGCTGCCGTCGCAGTCCCTGTCGCGGTCACGGACCTGGTCGCCGGTCGTGGCGCCGTCGTCCGCAGTCCCGTCGCGATCGCGATCGCGGACCTGATCGGGAACGCCTTCGCAGGTCGCGTCCGGGGCCGGCGTGCAGGTCCGCGCGGCGACCGGAGTGCGGTCGCGGTCTTGGGTCTGCTGCATCAGCTGGTCGCTCGCCAGAGCGACGCTGCTGGCGATCAGCAGCACCACTCCCACGAGCACGAGCACCTTGACGAACTTCATATTACCCTCCTCGGTCCTGAGTAACGGCCGAATCGCCATTCCACTCCATCAGACGCTCCCCGGCGAAAAAAGTTAGTGGTCGCCCGAGGTCGCCCTGCTGAAGGGTGAGCACCTGTCGTCTTCGCGTGCTCTGCCAGTCCGGCCCGCCGGGCCGGCAGTAGTCTCAGTCCTCGTCGCCTCCGGCGTCCCCGTCCTGACGCTTCCGGCGGCGGCCCCGGCGGTGGGGCAGGTCGCGGTGACCGGGAGTGCCCGGCATCAGACACCATCTAGCCCCCCACTTGATACATCAAGCTGGCCAATGCTGGAGCGCTGCTGTCAATCCTTGCGAGCGCGCGAGTCACCCAGCGTGGCCCAACTCGGACGGCAAGCACCACCATCGTATGAGAAGATAGGGCGCTGCCCCGGCCGTCATAGGCCGCCGGATGATCTCCACCGGCGAGGGCGCGACGCGGAAGGGAAGGTCCACCACATGTCTCAAAGCCGGCTCCCGAAGCCGTCGCCACGCCTGTGCGGTGTAGGTGAGGCTGCTGACGCAGTCGGAGTCAGCCGACAGACCCTGCGCATCTGGGAACGCAAGGGTCTGATCACGCCGCAACGGACGCCAGGCGGCCAGCGTCGCTTTACGGCGCAGGACATTCAAGCGGCCAAGCATGTGGCAAACGTCAGGCGTCGATACGGCTGGAACGCTGCCGCGATTCGCGGACAGGCCGATTTCGTCGAGCGACGCGGCGTCACCAGCGATCTCGCGCTCGCCGGCAGGGTGCGCGCAATGCGTCGAGAGGTCGGCCTCACGCAGCGAGAAGCGGCACTTCGAGCCGGAATCTCCCGTTCCCACTTGGCGGCGCTGGAACGTGGCGAGTCACCGATATCGCGACGTGATGAGCGGCCTCTGCGAGGCGTATGGGGTACCGATGACGGCGTTCAACCCGAAGATCGTGTCCGACGACGTGGTGGTTCGCGCTGACGAGCGACCGCGGGCGATCCTGGCGGATGGGGTCGTGTGGGAAGAACTCGCTGCGCCGCGGCAAGACATGGAGCCGTCCCACGTCGTGGTGCCTCCGGGAGGAGGAACCGGCGCCAAGTGCACGCATTTGGGCTGCAGAATGGTTGCAGCCGGCGGTCCGGCGAGGAGCGGGGAGGCGAGATGTCCCTGCAAAGGGGTGGTAGCGCATACGGGATTCGAACCCGTGTTACCGCCGTGAGAGCTCATCGACGTAGGCGTCGCGGAGTGCCGGTAAGTGTCGCGAGATGCCTTCTTCCGCGTAGAGGACCGGACGCGACAGCTGCCGTGTGACACCAACTGTCGGGGTCAGGCGCTGCGTGCGGTTGCAGGCGGGTTGCAGGAAGCAGGTGCATTCTCTTTCGCATTTCCTCTTGCGTGCAAGCGCATCTGTTACGCAACGGCGGCACATCGAGCGGATGTCGCCTGCAGAATGCCTGCGGCCAACGCAAGCCGGTCGCTTGCGTCGCCTTGTCGCGACAAAGCGAAGTCGCCGAGCCTGTGTGCTACCCAACGAAGCCAATCGGGGGCGGAGCATCTTGGCTGTAAAATGATTGCAGAACTCCCGGCATCGTCTGGCGTTGCCGCTCCCCGTACGCGATTGGGCCGATGAGCGGGGACATCGGTCGGCATGCCGTTGCCGGAGGGGGTGAAACACCCTCGATTCCCGCCAACGGCCGGATGCTTGGGGCGTTGCCAGATCTGGGTACAATGCGAATGACCGACGTCGTCGAGGGACTTCTCGAGGAGCATG
>JBBQFA010000270.1:0-3845 GCA_038321515.1 Thermoleophilia bacterium
GGACGCGTGGTGGCGATGCCGCCTGTGGCCGGGTCGCGGTCGCGCTTCTTCTTGCTCTGGCCGACGTTGAGCACCTGCTCGTCGCGGCTGCCGTCGCGATAGATGGTGACGCCTTTGCAGCCGCTCTTGAAGGCGTGCACGTAGACCTGCTCGACCTCGTCGGCGGTCGCGTCGTTGGGGAAGTTGACCGTCTTGGAGACGGCGTTGTCCGTGCTCTTCTGGAACGCCGCCTGCAGCCTGATGTGCCACTCGGGCGTGATGTCGTGAGCGGTGGCAAAGACCTGCTGTACGTCCGGCGGCACACCGTCGAGGTGCCGCACCGAGCCGACCTCGGCGAGGCGCTTGAGGAAGTCGTCGCTGAGAAAGCCGCGCTCGGCGGCCACCTGCTCGAAGTAGGGGTGACCCTCGACCATGCGATCGTCGTCGAGCACGTTGGCGCGCACGTAGCTGAGCGCGAACAGCGGCTCGACGCCGCTCGAGCAGCCGGCGATGATGCTGATGGTGCCGGTGGGCGCAATGGTCGTCACGGTGGCGTTGCGCACGCGCGCGCCCTCCGGCTTGTCGAAGATCGAGCCCTCGAAGTTGGGGAACACGCCGCGCTCGCGCGCCAGGTCTTCGCTCTCGGCGCGCGCCTCGTCGTGGATGAAGCTCATGACGTCGCCGGCGATCTTGCAGGCTTCTTCCGAGTCGTAGGGCACCTGCAGCCGCAGCAGCATGTCGGCAAAGCCCATGACCCCGAGGCCGATCTTGCGGTTGCCCTTGGTCATCTGCTCGATCTCGGGCAGCGGGTAGCGGTTGACGTCGATGACGTCGTCCAGAAAGCGCACAGCGGTGCGCACGATGCGCCCCAGGGCGCCGTAGTCGACGTGGCCGTCGGGGACGACCTTGGACAGGTTGATCGAGCCCAGGTTGCAGCTCTCGTAGGGCAGCAATGGCTGCTCGCCACAGTTGTGGATGACGAGCCCGTTGGCCACGAACGAATGGGTGAGCGGCTCGGTGACGTCGTACACCATCTCCCGGCCGTCCGGCTCCAGGGCGCGGAATCGTGCCGTGAAAGGCTGGCGATACGGGCCGCGGCGGTAGCCGGCGAGCAGCGCGAGAAGCTTGTTCTGCTTCGCCTCGCTGAGGAAGCCTATCTCAGAGGCGAACAGCGCGAGGCCGCCGCGGGAGACGGCCAGGTCGTGGTACTCCTTGCAGTCGTACTGCGCCATGCCACCGTGGCCGTCCGGCAACTCACGCAGGCCCTGCGGCCGGCGCCCCTCGTAGATGCGCGAGGGGATGCCGAAGTTGAGCAGCAGGCGCTGGACGTCGCGCAGGAGGGAGCGGCTGATGGAGGTGAGCCGCACACTCGCGCCCTTCGCCAGGGACCCGCTCACGTGACCGTCGGCGGTGAAGAGCGCCGTGAGGAAGCCGCGCTGCATGTCCTCGGAGCCGATGAGCACGCCCTCGGGCACGCGGTGCTTGCCGCCGGGCCGCAGCCCGTGCTCCTCGGCGACGCGCCAGAAGCGCACGGACTTGATCCGGTACTCGTCCCGGCCGCCGACCGCGTAGCCTTTGGTCGTGTACGCCCGGTCGAGCAGTTGCCGGCCGTCCACCTCGTCCTGCATGAGGCCGGCGAAGACGGGTGCGAGCTCCTGCTTCTCGTCGCCGAAGAAGGAGAGCACGACCTCCGTGGCCTTCATCGTGCCGTCGCCGACAAGCCAGCCGAGCAGCATGCCCAGACGCTGCGACCCCTGGCTGCCGAACCCGCCCTTGCGGTCGAGGATGTGGATGCGGTCGCCTTGCGTGAGCTCGGAGGCCGGCACCCATCCGCGCGTGGTCCTGACGCGGTGGTCGGCGGTCAGCCGGAGCTCATAGCCCTCCACCGTGGTGAGCCGGTAGACCGGCTTGATGCCGCTGGCGACCACCCCGGACGCCTTCGCGCTCCGGCGGTCGCCCGACCTGCGGCTGTCGAGGACGAGGCCGGGGCGCCGGCGACCCTCGTACAGGTCGACGATCCGCTTCAGACCAGCGTCCGTGTACACCAGCGACTCCCCGGTGACGCAGGGATTCGTACTTTCGATCTCGCCGAGCTGCGGCGTGGGGTTGTCCTCGTTGATGCGGTCGATGAAGACGATGCCGGGGTCGCCGTTCTTCCAGGCCAGCGTGACCATGCTCTTGAAGACCTTGCGCGCGCTCAGCGTCCTCACGGTGTCGCCGGAGCGCGGATTGACGAGCGGATAGTCTTCGTCGGCCTCGACGGCACGCATGAAGGCGTCGGTGACGGCCACCGAGATGTTGAAGTTGTTGAGGCGGTCGTCGTCCTGCTTGGCCATGATGAAGTCGAGGATGTCGGGATGGTCGACGCGCATGATGCCCATGTTGGCGCCGCGCCGCGTGCCGCCCTGCTTGATGGTCTCGGTGGCGGCGTCGAAGACGCTCATGAACGAGAGCGGGCCGCTGGAGACGCCCTTGGTGCTCATCACCACGTCGTTGTGCGGGCGCACGCGCGAGAAGCTGAAGCCGGTGCCGCCGCCGCTCTTGTGGATGAGGGCGGTGTTCTTGATCGCCTCGAAGATCGACTCCATGGAGTCGCCGACCGGGAGCACGAAGCAGGCGGAGAGCTGACCCAGCTCGCGGCCGGCGTTCATGAGTGTGGGGCTGTTGGGGAGGAACTCGAGACTGGTCATGAGGTCGTAGAAGGTGGACTCCCACTCCTCGACGGGGGCGGCGGGGTTGTAGAGCCGCTCGGCCTGAGCGATGGCGTGGGCGACGCGGCGGAACATCTCCTCGGGGGTCTCCAGCACCTCGCCGTTCTCGCCCTTCTTGAGATAGCGCCGCTGCAGCACCTTGAGTGCGTTGGCCGACAGCTCGATCACTGCCTTACCCGTGTCAGTCATGCCCCTTGCCCCCCTGAGTGACCACCGCACGCGGCGGTGTGATGAGAATGATCTCGTCGTAGGTGCGCGCCGTGTCGATGCCCGGGAGCGGCTCCTCGCCGGGCAGAGGATCGGCGCCCGCGGATTCGAGCCGCGCGAGCTCCTGCTCGAACTCCTCGATGTCGTCGAAGTGGCGGTAGACGGAGGCGAACCTGATGTACGCCACCTTGTCGATGTCGCGCAGTTGTCGCAAGGCGCGCTCGCCGACCATCTGCGTGGTCACCGGCTGCGCCGACACGCGGCGCAGGTCGTTCTCGATATCGTCGATCGCCCGCTCCAGACGCTCGAGCGGGATGCCGCGCTTCTCCGAGGCGCGCAAGAGGCCGCTCAGCACCTTCTGGCGCGTGAACATCTCTTCTCTGCCATCGCTCTTGACGACCACCAGCGGCACCTCTTCGATACGTTCGTAGGTCGTGTACCGGCGCTCGCAGCCCAGGCACTCGCGGCGGCGGCGAATGGCGTCGCCGGCCTCCGAGTCGCGAGAATCGACGACTTTGCTCTCAAAGCTTGTGCAGAAAGGACAGCGCATGGGATACGACCTCACCACAAGATGTAGTGCCCCCGGTCAGTGCGGACACCACTATAGTGTATTCAGCCCCGCTGGCAACCATTCCTTCACGCGACTTCGTGCCCAGACCGGGCGACAAACCATCATGCTCTACTTGAGGCTTAGAGTAGCCACCGCGGTGGGCTGAGCGAGGACGCGGTACGACGGTAGCAGCCGCCCCGGACGGAGGCGGTGGATGCGGCCGCGGAACAGGGCGCGGCGCGGGCGCGCGGCGCGCCCGGCAGCGATATACTTGGCGGGCCGTGAACGTCATCGTCCTCCCCACCTACAACGAGCGCGAGAACCTGCGCGACGCGCTGGCCCGCATTCGCGAGGTCGCCGACGGCCACGGCGTGCAGCTGCACACGCTGATCGTCGAC
>JBBQFA010000271.1:0-3831 GCA_038321515.1 Thermoleophilia bacterium
CGAGGTCGTGAGCGCGATGGTGCTCATGCAGCTCGCCTTCCCCGGGGCCCCGGTCATCCACAGCAACATCATCTCGGCGATGGACCCGCGCAGCGGCGGCTACATCGGCGACATCGAGGCGCCGGCCGAGCGCCTCATCACCCGGCTCGGTCATGCCTGGGGCGTGCCGCAGCTCTGCGGTCCCTCGGTGACCGGCGACGAGGCGAGCATCGGCTGGGATTTCGGCTCGCGGGTCGGCATCGGCGCCGCCCTGCTCTCTGGCACGGAGGCCGAGATCAGCGGCGACTTCGGCGGTCTGCTCAACGGCTACTCGGTGCTCGATCCGCCCTTCATCATCCTGCAGCATGAGCTTGCGCTGGCGGCACGGCGTACGCTCGCCGAGCTCCCGGCCGACGCCGATCTCGCGCTCGACGTGATCGCGGACATCGGGCCGCGCGGTCACTACCTCGCCCATCAGCACACGCGCGACCACGTGCGCGGGTTCCCGCTGCCGATGCGGCACCGGGGGCGGGGTATGGATCCGCCGAGGATGCGGCGCGCGCGGAGTTCGCGCGCCTGGAGCGCAAGCACGAGCCCGAGCCTCTGCCTGCCGACGTCCTCGCCGAGCTCGAGCGCATCCTGGCCGAGGCCGAGACCGACGCCGAGCGACTGGCGGGCTGACGCCGGCGCGCGGCGCTCAGTCCCAGTCCAGCGTGAGCTGAGCGCCCTCCAGGCCGACGATGCCGGTGATGTCCTGCATCGTCTCCATCATGCCGCGGTAGGCGCCGGCGGCGTCGCGCAGCGGGGCGTAGCGCACGAGGATCAGGCGGCCCTCCTCCATGCGCCTGAAGACGGCCTCGTCGCGGCTGCCGTCGCGGAAGGCGGCCTCCATGCGCGCGATCGTCTGGCGCGAGTGCTCGTTGTGCGACTCGTCGACGTGCACGCCGACGTGACGCAGCTCGCAGTCGGCGAACAGGTCACCGTGCCAGTAGACGAGCGTGCCGTCCTCGTCGACGACCGAGACCTGGATTGGCAGATGACGGATGACAAGGTCCCTCTGCGCGGGCGTGAGGCTGCCGGCGAGGCACGCGCTCGGTCCGGCGCCGGGTGTGGTCTGGTGTCCCATCAGGTCGTCCCCTTCGGCTGAGTGGCCAAGATGCGCCTCGTCGGTGCGCTCATGCTACTCGACCACATCGCACCAGCGCAGCGCCGGGCCGCTCATCCGGCGCCGGAAGACCGACGTCCGGTCACTCCGGCTTGCCGCCGTCCCCTTCCGGCAGACTCGCCAAGATCGCCGGGAGCGAAGCCTCCAGCATCAGGGTGAAGGCTTCATACGGCCTGCGGGAGTCGTAGTCGGGCCTCCCGATCGTCTGCTGGATGGCGAGACCGTCGATCACCGCGCCGAACAGCTCGCTCAGACCGATGATGATCGGGCTCTCGGGGCAATCTCGCCCCGTCAGCTGGGCGAGCCAGGCCTGCTGCTGCTGGACGTACCAGTCGTACAGCCCCCGCACGCGAGCATGCAGAGCCTCCTGCCTGAGCGCGTGGGGCAGCAGCTCGAAGAAGACGCGGAAGTCCTCCTGCATGGCGCTGAACCGGCGCATGCCGCGCACCAGATGCGCGATGCGTTCGGCCGGCTCGCTCTCGTCCAGCCGCACCTTGAATGAGAGGAACTCGTCGTGAACGATCGAGTCGAGCACCGTCTCGACGAGCCCGGCCTTGTTGCCGAAGTAGTACGCCGTGCTCGACTTGTTCTCGCCGGACTCGCGCACCAGCTCGCTAAGGGTGAGCGCGTTCAGGCCCTTCTCGAGGATGATGCGCCTCGCGGCGCGGACGAGGTTCTGAGCGGTCGGATGAAGAGAGGTCATGGGATCGGCGAGATTCCACGCCGCCTGCTCGACGGCATCGCCGTCGGGTCGATCGATCAGGGTCTCTTCAGGCATAGACGCACCTCCTTGCGCGGGGAAGGGCGGCCGCTGCGGTGCCTCAACGGCCTTGCCGTACCTATCTTGGCGCAGCGCCAACGACGCGTCCGTATCCCTCCTGGCTCGGCGACGAACTTGTCCGCGGGACGCATCTCTCCCTTGTTGACAGTGGCAGTTTGACGTGTTTATGTACGCTAATCAACCGGTCGGTCTAGTTTGCGACGCGTCCCCGCGTAGGCGGAGGTCGCCAGGAAGAGGCCCCCCGAACACACAAGACGCACGCACCCACTGTCGGATGATCGAGGACGGAAGGAGAGGTGATGGCTGAAGAACTCGCGTTCGCACGAAAGGCGAGCGGCTTGACGCGCGGTCTGTCCATGTATGACGCCTTCGGAATGGGCTTGATCAACATTCTGCCGCTGTACGCCATCTGGTTCATGTTCATGGCGGGGCTGGGCATCTTCGCGCACGCGAACCTGTTCATCAGTGTCGCGATCACGGCCGTCACACTGGGCATCGCGTCTCCCATCGTGTGGGGCGTGATGGCGGGCAGCATGCCGCGAAGCGGCGGCGACTACGTGTACAACTCGCGCATCATCCACCCCATTGTGGGGATGGCCGCCAGCTTCGGCATGGTCCTCGGCCAGATGTACTGGAACATCTACATGGCGACCTGGATCACCCAGCCGTCCCTGCAGATGCTCGGTGAGTTCATGGGCTGGCCCTGGCTGGTCACGTTCGCGGAGACCAAGTGGGCCACCTTCGCGTGCTCGGTGCTCCTGTTCATCCTTGCGTTCTGCATCGTCGCGTTCGGCATGAACGTCTTCAGGAAGATCCAGAAGCCGATCGTCGCCGTCACCCTCTTCACGACGACCGTGTGCTTCATCCCGCTTCTGCTGGTGTCGAAGGCGACGTTCGTGGCCAACTGGAACGCCGCCGCCGCCAAGTACGACTCGCTGGACTACACGAGCTTCATCAAGGCGGCCGAAACGGCCAGCGGGGGCGCCTTCACCGGCGGCTGGAACTGGCACGACACGATCGGCGCCTTCACGGCGACGTTCATGCTCGTCGTCTACGCCTACATCATCGCCTACGTCGGCGGCGAGGTGAAGAGGCCAGACAAGTCGATCATGGGGGCCAACGCGCTCGGCGGCGCGGTGACCGTGGCGCTCGCCTTCCTCTTCCTCTTCGGCGCCTATCATGCCGCCGAGTCCAGGTTCCTGATCTCGGCGGCCTTCAACGAGTTCAACGGCGGCGTCGAGGGCTACAACCTCCCGTGGGCCTCGGGGGTCATGGGTCTCGTCTTCGTCGCCTCGGGCTTCAACAGGGTCATCGGGGCCACGCTGGCCTTGACCTGGCTCGTGAGCACGGTCGCCATCTTTGCCGTCATCCTTACCTTCGTCCAGCGAGTGATCTTCGCCTGGGGCATGGACCGCATGGGCCCCAAGTGGTTCACGGACATCAGTCCTCGCTACGCGACTCCGATGAAGGGCTTCCTCTTCGTGACGATCGTGTCCGCCGCGTTCTCGGGGGCCTACATCCTCTGGCTCCAGAGTGCCCTGGCCGGCCTCGTTGCGGCAGGGATGATGACCGTCTCGGTGTTCCTCACGACGGCGATCTCCGCGATCATCTTCCCGTTCAGAAAGCGAGTGAAGTCGATCTGGGACAGCTCCCCCTTCAGCAACTGGAAGCTCCTGGGAGTGCCTGTGATCACCATCGCGGGAGTCGTGTACCTCGTCTACATCCTGATCCTGCTGTACTTCGCGTTCGTGGCCCCGGAGACGCGAGACCTGACAGGCAAGAACCTGTTCGTCTTCGCGGCGATCTGGGCCCTCGGGGTCGTCTGGTACTTCTTCTGGCGCCATCGGTCGCTGCAGCACGACGTCGATATCTCCATGACCTTCGAGGAGCTGCCGCCTGAGTGATC
>JBBQFA010000272.1:0-3829 GCA_038321515.1 Thermoleophilia bacterium
CGCCTGCACCTCGGTCTGCCCCACGTGCCACTGCTTCGACATCATCGACGAAGAAGAGGGCGTAGGCCGCGGCACCCGGCGACGCTGCTGGGACACCTGCCAGGCGTCGACCTTCACGCTGCACGCCAGCGGGCACAACCCACGCGACGATCAGCACGTGCGCTACCGCCAGCGCATCAACCACAAGTTCGCGATCTACCCGCTCAAGTTCGGCGAGGTGCTGTGCACCGGCTGCGGCCGCTGCACGCGTGTCTGCCACGCCGGCCAGGACCTCGTCGAGATCCTCGCCGCGATCGACATCGCGGCGCGGCGGCCCGGCGAAGCCATGGCCGCCGAACCCGCTCCCGACGCTCCGGAGCCGGTGACCTCGTGAACATCTATCAGCCGGTGCTCACCACAGTCACCGAGGTCATCGACGAGACCCCGGACACACGCACGCTGCGCCTTGAGTTCCAGGACGAGGCCCTGCGCGAGTCGTTCACCTTCCAGGCCGGCCAGTTCGGCGAGTACAGCGTCTTCGGCGCCGGCGAGAGCACCTTCTGCATCGCCAGCCCGCCGACCCGCGAGGGCTACATCGAGTGCAGCTTCAAGGCGGTCGGCAAGGTCACGGCCGAACTGCGCGAGGTCAACGTGGGCGACACGGTCGGCTTTCGCGGCCCCTACGGCAACGCGTTCCCGGTCGACGACTGGAAGGGCAAGGATGTGGTCTTTGTCGCCGGCGGTATCGGTCTGGCGCCGGTGCGCTGCGTCATCTGGAACGTGCTCGACCGTCGCGACGAATTCGGCGACGTGACCATCGTCTACGGCGCCCGCTCGGTCGAGGACCTCGTGTACAAGCGCGAGCTCGAGGAGTGGGGCTCGCGCGCCGACGTCAAGATGGTCACCACGGTCGACCCCGGGGGCGAGACCAAGGAGTGGACCGGCGAGGTGGGCTACGTCACGCCGGTCGTCGAGAAGACGGCGCCGAAAGCCAACAACGCCGTCGCCGTGGTCTGCGGCCCGCCGATCGTCGTGAAGCTCACGCTGCCGGTGCTCGAGAAGCTCGGCTTCGGCGACGAGGCGATCTTCACGACGCTCGAGAACCGCATGAAGTGCGGGCTCGGCAAGTGCGGCCGCTGCAACATCGGGCCCGTGTACGTCTGCAAGGACGGGCCCGTCTTCACCGCCGCGCAGATGAAGGCGCTCCCCGCCGAATTCTGAGCCGGCCCGGCCAGGAGCTTCCTGCCGGCTCCTGCGTGACTCCACCCGGGTGACGTTCCCGGTCACCCGTTGTATTCCGGACGCCACGACCCACACTGGGGTCACCCACAGTCGTCCGGAGGCCCCTGTGTCCCAGTTGCTGGATCAGATGAGCTCGGCCCTGCGCGCCCGGCACTATAGCCGCCGCACCGAGGAGGCGTACTGCCTGTGGGCGCGGCGCTTCGTCCGATTCCACGGCCTGCGCCACCCCGCGGATATGGCCGAGCCGGAGATCAACGCCTTTCTCACCCACCTCGCCGTCGAGGAGCACGTCAGCGCCGCGACCCAGACCCAGGCGCTCTCGGCACTGCTCTTCCTCTACCGCCGCGTGCTCGGCCGTGAGGTGGGCGAGCTCAGCGACCTGATCCGGGCCAACAAGCCGCGGCGCCTGCCGGTGGTGCTCACGCGCGAGGAGGTCAAGGCGCTGCTCGCCGGCCTCGCCGGCGACAGGTGGCTCATGGCCTCGCTCATGTACGGCTCCGGCCTGCGCCTCATGGAATGCCTGCGCCTGCGCGTCCTCGACCTCGAGCCCGCGCGGGCCGAGATCCTCGTGCGCAGTGGCAAGGGCGACAAGGACCGCGTCACCATGCTGCCGAACTCCCTCAAGCCTGCGCTCAAGGCGCAGCTGACCCGGGCGCGCGCCCTGCACCGGCGCGACCTCGACGAAGGCTGGGGCCACGTGCCACTCCCGGGCGCGCTTGCGCGCAAGTACCCGAGCGCCCCGGCCGACTGGCGCTGGCAATGGGTCTTCCCGCAGCAGCGTCGCTGGCGGGACCCCGAGAGCGGCCAAGAGGGGCGCCATCACGTGCACGAGACCGTCGTGCAGCGCGCGGTCAAGGAGGCGGTCGCCGGCGCCGGCATCGCCAAGCACGCCAGCTGCCACACACTGCGCCATTCCTTCGCCACCCACCTGCTCGAGGCAGGCTATGACATCCGCACCATCCAGGAGCTCCTCGGCCACAAGGACGTGAGAACGACAATGATCTACACGCACGTGCTCAACCGGGGAGGCCAAGGCGTACGCAGCCCGATGGACGGCTTGTGAGGCTTCCGGCGGACTTGGGCAGACTGCAAATGACGCCCATCCATGAGTACTGCTATGGTCTTACGCAGAAGGGGCAGCTGTACCGGGGTTCTTACGCAGTCTGCCGAATACTAGTTGGGCAGAAGCGAGGTGAGATGTCCACGGTGGTCGACAACGGCGTGATTGACCCGCAGCCTCGAGCCACAGGCGCTGCGCTGCTGCTCGTCGGCGGCGCCGTAGGCATCGCCCTCGCGGCGCTGGTCTGGACCCTCGGCTACGTTGGCTCGCTGCCGTTTGGGGCGGCACCAGGAGCCGACCCGCAACAGGGCTCGAACCTGTACCTGCCGCTCGCGCTCGTCTGGGCGATCGCTGCCGCTGCAGCCCTCGTCAGCGCGGCGCTCAGCCGGCGCAGTCCGCGCGCTGCTGCGGTCGTCGCCCTCGCGGCGCTCATCGCCGGCTTCGTAGCGTCGCTTGTCCTCACGCCGGACTCCGACGGGAGCCTGCCGATCGTGGTCGGGCTCGTCGCCTGGTTCGTGCCTGCTGCCGCGCTCCTGCTCGGACTTGCCGCAATCGGACCGCGCGCCCTGCGTGGAGGTAAGGCGTGAGGTTGGCTCTGCCCAACAAGCGCGTCAACCTGACGCGGTCAACGGTTCTTGTAGTAACTTGGGACCGCAGCCCGCGCAGGTTACGCGCGGTGCGTTCGACTGAGCCAGAGGGGTGGGCGGATGGTCGACCGAGAGACATCGTGGTTCTACGAGCACTGGGCCAGGGTGACGATCCCGCTTGCGCTTCTTGTGATGGCGCTGCTCCCGGCAATCTACGTGGGGCTCGGCATAGTGCCTACAATCGTGCTTCTGCAACTGCCGCTCTATCTGTTCCACCAGTTCGAGGAGCACGCCACGGGTCGGTTCGGCGCCTACGTAAACGACATTATCGCTCAGGGCCGTACGCTGTTTGACTACCGCGCGATGTTCTACGTGAACACGCTCATGGTGTGGATCCCGATTCTCGCGGCGTTTTACCTGAGCGCCTTCGTTAATCCGGCGCTTGGACTGGCGGCACCCTATCTCGTCGCGCTCAACGCCTCTCTGCATCTGGTCGTCGCAGCTGCACGGCGGGAGGCCAATCCGGGGTTCTACAACAGCATGGTCGATTTGCCCGCTGGCATCGCGAGCATTGTGGTGATCACCCAGATCACGTCGGCGGGTTGGGCATACCAAGGCGTCGCGTTGCTCGTGGCGGTCCTGATCCACGCTGCGATCCCAGTGTTCGTTGGTGGGAACCTGCGGGTCCTCCGGCAGTCAGGTGACTGAGGGTGTGCCAGTCGAACAAAGGTATCGAGCAGAGCGCCACAAGCTAGACTGGGGAAGAGAGGCGTCTACGCGCCTGCTCATACCTAACACGTTAGCGGTACACAGGTCGTGTGGCCAATGTCCACCACTCGGGTGTTGCGCCCGCAGGGCGCGCGGGGGAGACTGTCGACATGCGCACCACCGACCTCGACATCAGTGGGCTCTCCCTTGCCGAGCGGATCCAGCTCGCCGAGGACCTCTGGGACAGCGTCGC
>JBBQFA010000273.1:0-3817 GCA_038321515.1 Thermoleophilia bacterium
CCCACGCTCACCCCCCCCCCCCCCACCCCGGGGGGCTTCTCCAACCCCGCGGGGGCGTCCTCGGGGGTGTCCCGCGGGGCGGCGCCAACCCCCCCCCCCGCGACCATGGGTCTCGAGATGGTCGAGGCCACCGCCAGCAACTCCTCCGAGGTGCAGGCCGCGGCCAAGTCGCTCATCGGACGTGTCGACGCCATCACCGTGATCGGAGACAACACGGCGGTCACCGCTCTCGAGGCCATCGTCAAGGTCTGCAACGAGGCCCAGATCCCGCTGCTCGCCGGCGACACCGACAGCGTCATGCGCGGCGCCGCCGCGGGCTACGGGTTCGACTACAAGGACCTCGGCACGCAGGCCGGCTACCAGGCCGCGGAGATCCTCATGGGCACGCCCATCAAGGACATCCCGGTGGAGTACGCCAAGAACCTGCAGCTCTCGATCAACGAGAAGGCCGCCGCGGCCCAGGGCGTCACCATCCCGGCCGACCTCGTGACCGAGGCCGTCAACAAGTTCTGAGCGACGTCCCGCCCGCGTCCTTTGCGGGCGCGATAGACTGAAGGGGGCCGGGGCCGCGCGTGCGGCCCCGGCCCCGACTACGGGAGTAGCAGCACGTGGAAGTGATCATCTCCAGCGCACTCGAGCAGGGGCTCATCTACTGCTTCATGGTGCTCGGCGTGTTTCTCACCTTCCGGGTGCTCGACTTTCCCGATCTCACCGTGGACGGCAGCCTGCCCTTGGGCGCGGCCGTCACCGGCGCCCTGATCATCGGGGGCCACTCGCCGCTGCTGGCCACGGCCGCCGGCGTGGGCGCGGGTATGTGCGCCGGCGGCGTCACCGGCTGTCTGCATCTCCTGCTCAAGTCGGGGGAGAGCGACTCGATCAACTACGGCCCCAAGCTGCTCGCCGGCATCCTCACCATGACGGCCCTCTACACCGTCAATCTGCGCGTCATGGGCCGCAGCAACATCCCGTTGCTCGGCGTGGAGACGATCTTCGAGAAGGTGGGGGCGTTCCTTTCGCTCACGATGGTCGGCTGGAACGTCGTCATCGCGGTGGCGGCGCTCGCCATCGTCGTCAAGTACGTGCTCGACTGGCTGCTGCACACCGAGTTCGGGCTCACGCTGCTGGCCACCGGCGACAACGAGCAGATGATCCGCGCCATGGGCACCAACACGAACTTCACGCGCATCGTCGGTCTCGCGATCGCCAACGGGCTCGTGGCACTCACGGGCTCGCTGGTCGCGCAACAGCAGGGCTTCGCCGACGTCGGCATGGGGCTCGGCACCATCGTCGCCGGCCTCGCCGGCGTGATCATGGGCGAGGTGATCTTTGGCGTGCGCAGCATCAGCTGGGTGCTGTTCAGCGTCATCGGCGGCTCCATCATCTACAGGCTGCTGATCGCCATCAGCCTGCGCCTGGGCATCGCGCCCACCGACCTCAAGCTGCTGACCGCCGTGCTGGTCGTGGCGGCGCTCTCGATCCCCACCGTGCGTCGCAAGGTGGTGCGGCTGTGAGCGCTCCCGCACCCCTCGAGCTGCGCGGTCTGCGCCAGGTCTTCTATCCCGGCACGGCCAACGAGGTCGTGGCGCTGAACGGCATCGATCTGGTCGTGCCCGCGGACCAGTTCGTCACCATCATCGGCTCCAACGGCTCCGGCAAGTCGACGCTGCTGAACGCCGTGGCCGGCACCTTCGCCGTCACGGCCGGCAAGGTCGTTCTGGACGGGCGTGACGTGACAAAGCAGGCCGAGCACGTGCGCAGTCGCATGATCGGCCGGGTCTTTCAGGATCCGCGCGCCGGTACGGCGCCGTCGATGACCATCGAGGAGAACCTCGCCATCTCGCTGCTGCGGCAGAGTCGCAGTGGCCTGCGTCGCGGCGTGACCAACCGTCGCCGCGAGGTCATGCGGGCGCAGCTCTCCCGCCTCGGTATGGGTCTTGAAGGTCGCCTCAAGGCCGGCGTCAACAAGCTCTCGGGCGGGCAGCGCCAGGCGATGTCACTGCTCATGGCGACCATCGCCGAACCGAGCCTTCTGCTGCTCGACGAGCACACGGCGGCGCTCGACCCCAAGGTCGCGGCGACGATCATGGACCTCACGGCGGCGATCGTCGTCGAACGAGGCCTCACGACGCTGATGGTCACGCACAACATGGAGTTGGCGCTGCGCTACGGCGACCGCCTCATCATGATGCACGGTGGCCGCGTCGTGCTCGATATCGACAAAGAGCAGAAGGCGGCGCTCGAGGTGGGCGACCTTATCGAGAAGTTCCATGAGGTCGCCGGCGAGGCGTTCGCCATCGACCGCATGCTGCTCGAGCCCTGACCCCGCAGGCACGCCGACCGGCTGTGGGTATACTCCCCCCATGGATCTGACTGGGGCACAGAGGGCAGGCGCGCGGGGTCGCTGCCGGACCATCCCGAGAGGGCTCGCGGCGGGTGCGCTGGCGCTCGTGGGGCTGGTGATCCTCTCGGCCGGGTGGCCGGCGGTGGCAGGCGCGTCTGCCAGCGCCGCGCCGGTCGTCCACGCTCCGTCGGTCATCCTGATCGACCGGGTCAGCGGCCGGATCCTCTACGGCCGCGACATCCATCACCGGCGGCCGATGGCGTCCACCACCAAGATCATGACGGCGCTCCTCGTGCTTGAGCACTTCCGGCGCCTGAACACGACGGTCACCGCGCCAGCCAAGGTCGCCTTCAGCAGCGGCATCGGCATACGGCCGGGCCAGCGGATCACCGTCGAGCAGGCGCTTCTCGCGCTGATGGTGAAGAGCGCGAACGACGCCGGAGTGACCCTCGCCAATGCCGTCGCCGGCAGTGAGCGGGCCTTCGTCGGCCTCATGAACGCCAAGGCCAGGCGACTCGGCCTGCGTGACACGCGCTACGACAACGCCACCGGCAGCATGCGCGACCACGGCCATCGATCGTCCGTCTACGACCTCGCGAAGCTGGCCCGGTACGCCATGCGTGGCACCCGGTTTCGCGACCTCGTGCGCCGGCGTGTTGCCGTGATCCACTGGGGTCCGGGCTACACACGCGCCGTGCGTGGCAACAACCTGCTCCTCCACTTCGACTGGGCCGACGGCGTCAAGTGCGGCTTCACGCCGGTGGCCGGCTACTGCCTCGTCGGCTCCGGCCAGCCGGGCCTGCGCCCGTTCATCTCGGCGACCCTCAAGGCGCCGGACCGCGACCAGGACGCGCGCGACCACGTCGCTCTATACGAGTGGGGCTCGACGCTGTTCGAGGAACGAGCGGTCGTGACCGCCGGTGACAAGCTTGTGACCGTGCCGATCGTCGGCGGCGGCGAGGTCCGCGTCGCTGCGCGCACGACGCTCACCGCTGTCGTGCGCAGCGCGGCGCCGGTGCAGCGCACGCTGACGCTGCCGGCGCGCTTCGCGGCGGAGCCTCCCGCCGGCACCATCGTCGGCTCGGCGACCTTCACCGCCGACGGCGTGCGGCTGGGCACGGTCAGGCTCGTGGTCGTCGTGCCGGTGCCCGAGCCGAGCGCCACGCCGTCCGCCGCGCCGGAGAGCGACGCGGCGAGCGCTGCCGGGGGATGAGAACGGTGAAGGGCGGGCGCCGAGTCTCCGGGCCCCGCCCTTCGGTCGTCGCGCGACGTCCTCGAGGCGGCCCCAAGCCGCAATACAGTTCACTTAGAGTTCACAGCGTGCTATACTCCTCCAAACGAGCACAGGAGGAGCGGCGATGGCGCGCACGACGGCGGGGCTTCCCCAAGGCACCCGGATCACCGATTACGTGAGCCTGGGCGTGATCACGAAGACGGTACCGCTGGCGAAGGTGCACGGCGCTCTCGCCGCCACGG
>JBBQFA010000274.1:0-3801 GCA_038321515.1 Thermoleophilia bacterium
CCGAAGAACACCGTGGTGCAGCCGGCGCGCTTCATCGCGAGGGCCGTGGCGTGGTCGAGCGCGTCGACCCGGCCGAGGCACTCCCAGGTGAAGCGCAGGCCGCGTCGCTCGATCTCGTCGCAGATCTGGGCGACGCGCTCGCGGCGCAGCGTGAACACGTCGTCGGCGAAGGCGATGTGGTCGTAGCCGAGCGCCAGCGCCTCCTGGATCTCGTCGACGACGTTGCCGGGCGAGCGCACCCGGTAGGAGCTCCCGAACACGACGTTGCTGCAGAAGTCGCAGGCAAAGGGGCAGCCGCGCGTGCTCATCACCGTGGTGACGGCGCGCCCGTCGCGGCGCCGGCCGTGGCGGATGTAGCTCGCGTTGGGCAGCAGATCGCGAGCGGGGTTGGGGATGGCGTCGAGGTCGGGAGCGAACGCACGCGGCGAGCCTGCGGCCGCCGCACCCGGCGCCGTGCGGCAGACCACGCCCGGCACGGCGCGCATGTCCGCGCCCGACTCGTGGGCGGCGAGGACGCCCAGCATGGTCTGCTCGCCCTCGCCGCGCACGATGACGTCGACGTCGTCGAGAAACGCCTCGGGCCGGCATGTCGGCAGCGGCCCGCCGACGACCAGCAGGTCGCAGTGGCCGCGCAGTTGCCGGGTGAACCACAGGCAGTCATCCAGCATCGTCGCCATGCAGTAGATGCCGACGACGTCGGCGGCGGCCGCCAGCGCCAGCTCCAGAGCCTGGCCACGACTCAGGAACGTGCAGTCGAGCAGCCGCACCGCGTGCCCGGCCTTTCGCAGACTCGCCGCGATGTAGGCTGGTCCGAGCGGCGGGAAGCGGAAGCGCGAGCGGTCCAGCGAGCGCCGGAAGAACGGGTAGATGAGCAGCACCGAGCTCGGTGCCACGCCGGTCCGCTCGATCCGCACCTCGTAGGTGAAGCTCGGCGGGCCGGGCGCGAGGGAGTACCCGAACCCGGCCCAGGCAAGCCGCGAGCCGATCAGCTCGCGCCCCCGACTCAGGCGCGCCGCCGGAGCCTGCGCGAGGGTGAACGAGACGCGTCTCCGGTGGCTCGCGAACGAGGCCGAGGGGGCGGTGACCTCGTCCCAGGTGCCAATCTCCGCGCCCGAGAGCGCGGCCCCGGCGGAGTCGGCGTAGCGGTCGAAGTGGTGGGCGCCCAGCTCGTTCATCAGGACGATCTCGGTGATGCCGGCGGGCACGTCGCTCAGGTCGACGGCGACGGAGACACGACCGCCGCCGGCGCGCGCGGAGTACGTCACCGGCACGATGGCGACGAGCTCGGTCTGCTCGAAGGTCGTCACCCAGCCGAACCGCCGCCGCAAGGCGCTCGAGGCGGCGGTGAGCGGCCCTCGCAGTGCCGGCACGCGACGGTGCGCCGCGGCCAGAGAATCCTTGACAGCGTAGAGCAGCCGCGGTCGCAGGCTCCGCCCTTCCCGGCCGGCGAGCCGCTCGACCAGGTCCATGCGGTAGGCGGCCGTCACCTCCCAGTCCGGGCCGGCCGACTGAACCGTCAACTCCATCGCGCCGGGGAACACGGTCTGCACGCCGCGCTTGAGGACAGGCACGCCGAAGCCCACGCCTTCTTCGGCCAGCTCCTGCCCTCCGTCGAGCAGCAGGAGCCCCCTTTGCAGCCGGCCCGTCGGGTAGCGCCGGCCGGTCGGATAGCCCCGCTCGGTCGGGCGCGGCTGGGCCACAGGATCTCGCGGGGCCGGATCGCCGTCGCCGCGCGCGGCCCCAGCGTTTCGGCCGCACCGGTCGTCGAGCCCTCGGCCGGACCGGTCGTCGATCACGAGCGCGAGATCGCCGGCGAGCGGGATCGTCACCTTCACGGCGCCGCCCCCTGTACCGCGGCGGCCGGCGCCGCTTCGAGCGGCGCGGCATCGAGCGCCGTCGTCTCTGCCTGTGCTGTCGCCACGTGCCCGCGTCTCAGGCACGCGACCACGACCCACCAACCGGCGATCTGCCAGGCGACGACCAGCGCTGCCCGCAGCGCTGGCGTCCACGCGTGCCAGCCGGTAAAGGTCGCCAGCGACCGCTCCATCGCTGCCGGAAACGCTACCCAGAGCAACTGCAGCGGCGCGGCTTCGGCGACGGCGAACGCCAGTGGGATGACCCAGAGCGCCGCGAGGAGGCGCCGGTCGAGCCCTCCGAGCGCGGTCAGCACGAGCGCCAGCGGCAGCACAAGGACCACGTTGGGCTCGGCGAGCCAGGTGCGCGTGAGCAAGAAGACGAGCACCAGAGCGGCGCTGCCACTGATCAAATCGTCGAACCCGCCGCCGCGGCGCATCAGCAGAAGGCCGATCGCGAGGGCCGGGATCCAGAGAAGGCCGAGCAGCCACCAGTGCCCAGGCAGGACGAGCGGGTCGCGGAACAGCCGCGCCACGGTCGTGTACGACAGACCGCCGTTCATCAGGAACTGGGCGTTCGGGCGCTCCCAGATCTGCGTCGTCCGCCAGTCGAGGGCGACCACCGGGACCACGACGAACAGGGCGGCTCCGCCGAGGAGCACGGCGCCGTACCGCAGCGCTTGCCGCGGCGCCCTCCAGCCGAGCCACACCAGGACCACGAGCACGATCGGCAGCGGCGTCGGCTTGGTGCAGACGGCGAGGGCGAGCAGCGCAGCGGAACTCGCCCAGCGCCCCGACCACACGAGTACGAGGGCCGCGACGGCGAGCAGCGTCACGACAACGTCGATCTGCCCCCAGGCGGCCCCGACGAAGAGGATCAGCGGGTTGAGGAGCAGAAAGGCCCAGGCCCGGCGACACGTCGCGGCCTGGGCCCCCTGGCTCCGCAGCGTCGCGGCCACGAGGTACGCAAGCCCGACGGTGGCCGCGATCACCGGCAGCTTGAGCGCCAGGTTGTAGACGTAGAAGTTCGGCGCGATGCCCCACGTCGCGCGCTCCACGAGCCCCGTCACCAGCGGCCAAGGCGGCGGGTAGCCGATCGTGGTCAGCCGGTCGAACCCGGCGTGGTGGAAGACGGAGCTGAGATCGAGTGGGGAGTAGGGGCCGCGCCCGCTCCCCACCAGGTAGCCGGTGGCCATGAAGATGCGCGTGTCGTACGAGTGGCCGAAGAGCACACCGAGTACGAGCTGCAGGGCGACGCTCAGCGCCAGGATCCAGCGGTCCGGCGTCGCGTACCAGCGCCAGCCGCCGGCGGTCACCCGTAGATCGCGACGTAGACCCACACGCCGAGCGCTGTCCCAAGCAGGTACACGATGTACGCCAGGCGCATCGGCGTCTTGTAGCGGGCCAAGCTCTCTCCGCGGGCCTCCAGCTGGTTGGCGCGGATCACGACGAACACGCCGATGACTACGCCGAGCAGCCCCACGACCGCGTGGACCGTCGTCACCGCGTCGACCGACTTGCCGAGGTTGCCGGGGAGCCCGGGGAGGACGTAGAGGCGGAAGGATCGGATCATCCAGACGACGACCGGGACGGCGTTGAGCACTACCGCGGCCGTCTGCACCCAGCGGTGAGCTGCGTATCGCTTGGACTTCGCCAGCACGACGCCGGTCGTGAGCAGGGCGAACGCGGCGATCATGACGACGAGCGAGAGATCGGCGCCGATACTGCTGTGCGCAGTGACGAACCCGGCGCCGTCGAGGTAGGCGATCATCGAGCAGACCGGCGTGACGGTGCGACTGAAGCTGCCATTCGTGTACCTCCGCGTCGGTTGCTTCAGGCGACAGTAGCCTGCGCGCGAGGCAAGGGCAACGTCAACGGGTGCGCGAACGCGGCGAGGGCGACGTCAACGCGTCCGCCAATGCGGCGGTCACGGGGAGCCGGCGGCACT
>JBBQFA010000275.1:0-3791 GCA_038321515.1 Thermoleophilia bacterium
CAGCGTCGGCAGATGCGGCGCCAGCGCGTTGATGGCCTTGCCGGATGCGGACCGGGTGGCCACGGCGCCGTCCTCGGGCTTGAACACCGGCAGATCGGCGTCCCAGCCGCTCGGAAGCTCGTGCGCCCAGGCCGTGTCCCACTCCGCGGCGCGGCCGGCGTCGGCAGCGCGCCAGGTCGCGTAGCGCTCACGCCATTCGGCGTGCGCGGCGCCGCCGCGGGCCGCAGCAGCTTCGTAGAACTCCTTGACCTCGCCGGGCACCAGGAACGTGGGCTCGAGCGGCCAGCCGAGGTTCTTCTTCGTCAGCTTGACCTCGTCGTCGCCGAGCGGGGCGCCATGGGCGCCCGACGTGTCCTGCTTGTGTGGCGAGCCGAAGCCGATGTGCGTGCGCACCGCGATCAGCGACGGCTGACCGCTCGCGGCCTTCGCCGCGTCGATGGCCGCGTCGATGGCCACGAGGTCGTTGCCGTCGCCGACCTTCTGCACGTGCCAGCCATAGGCGGCGAAGCGCGCACAGACGTCCTCGGTGAAGGCGATGTCGGTGGTCCCGTCGATGGTGATGTGGTTGTCGTCGTAGAGGACGATGAGCTTGCCCAGCTTCTGATGACCGGCGAACGAGGCCGCCTCGCTGCTGACGCCCTCCATCATGTCGCCGTCGCCGGCCAGCGCGTAGGTGAAGTGGTCCGTGATCGCCGGGCCGTCACCGTTGAACGTCGCGCCGAGGAAGCGCTCGGCCACAGCCATGCCGACGGCATTGGCAAAGCCTTGGCCGAGCGGGCCCGTGGTCGTCTCGACGCCCGCCGTGTGTTTGTACTCGGGGTGACCCGGCGTCCTGCTGCCCCACTGACGGAAGGCCTTGAGGTCGTCGAGGGTCAGGTCGTAGCCGGTGAGATGGAGCAGGGAGTAGAGGAGCATGCTTGCGTGGCCCGCCGAGAGGACGAAGCGGTCGCGATCGGGCCAGGCGGGGTCGGCGGGGTCGAAGCGCAGGTGCCGCGTGAACAGCACGTGCGCCGCGGACGCGGCGCCCATGGGCATGCCGGGGTGTCCGGACTTGGCTTTCTGTACGCCGTCGACGGCGAGAAAGCGGATTGTGTCGATACAGCGTTCTTCGAGGGCCTGTGCGCTCGCCACTGGGCTCACCTGAGTCCTTTCGGTTGGTAGAGAAAGCCCGTCAGCCCCCGCCCTCCCAAGGTGGCGGGAGGGCGGGGGCTGCGGACGGGCGTCATACGTGTGTCAGGCTTCTCAGAAGTACGACTCTACGAACGCCATGAAGCGCTCGGACTCCTCGGGCGTGCCCGGCGTGATGCGGAAGTAGCCTTCTTTGCCGTTGATCGGCTTGATGGTCTTGATGATGACCTGCTGCATGTCATTGGCCGCCTGGACGATCTCGGCGCTGGTCTTGCCGCTCGCGGACGCATCGACGAGCATGTAGTTGCCGTGCGCCTCGAAGGGGCTGAGGCCCTTGGCGCGGAGAGCGTCGGCGAACTTCTTCATCCAATCGTTGTTGTAGACGACCTTCTCCTTGACCTCGCCCGAGTCGAGGATGGCCTCGACGCCGGCGATCGCCATCAGGCTGAGGTTCCACGGCAGGTACATGAGGTTGAAGGCGTCGACGACGGTGGGATGGGCGACGATGTAGCCGAGACGCAGGCCCGCGAGCCCGAAGGCCTTCGAGAACGTGTGCGAGAGGAACACGTTCGGGTACTTCTTGACGAAGTCGACCTTGGCCTCGACCTGCGGGTGGTAGTCGAGGTAGGCCTCGTCGATGCACATCGGGATGCCGAGCTGGGCGAAACGATGCAGGTCGGCGTCTTCGATGAAGATGCCCGTCGGGTTGTTCGGGTTGATGATGAGGATGAGCTTGGTCTTCTCGTTGACTGCGGCGAGCATGCCCTCGACGTCGTACTGCAGGTCCTCTTCACGGAGCGGGATCTGCACCGTCTTGGCGTTGCAGAGACCGGCGCGCGACGGGAACATCTCAAAGGTCGGGTTGGAGCACAGGAACTCGTCGCCCGGCTGCAGGAAGATGCGCATCATGGCGTCGATCGTCTCGGACGAGCCGTTGGCGAGGGCGATGTTCTCTGCCGCCACGCCGTGAAGCTTGCCGAGCTTCTCGCGCAGACGGTAGGCGCGGTCCGGATACCGGTTGGCCTTCTTGGCCATGTCGGTGATCGCCGCGACGACCGCGTCTGACGGCGGCACGGGGTTCTCGTTGAGCATCATGCGACCCAGCTCCGGATGGGCCCAGGCCTTGTCGAGGATGCCGGTGTTGTACTCGGGAGCCGTCCACACGTAGGGGTTGATCTTGTCTTTGATGTCCGTCATGCCACAGTCCTTTCGTCAGTCAGGTGACCGTCACAGCGTGGCCGTCATGCCTTGCAGTCGCCCTTGAGGCAACTGTCGGCGAACGCGACCATCTCGTTGGTGGCCTTGGAGAAAGCCTCGGCGGTCTTCACGAGTGCCGGATGCGTGTTGTACTCCTCGCGCGTGTAGCCGTCCTCGTCGTAGGCGCGCGCGAAGTACGGCACCTTGAGGAGCTTCTCCATCACGTCCGCCGGTGGGTCGACGTCGATCTGGTTCGGCTTGAACTTGATCTCGCCAGCCCGCGGGAAGTTGATGACCTCGTCGATGAGGCTCGGCGGGCAGGTGACGACGATGTCGGCGCCGGCCTTCTCTTCGAGGTGCCACAGGTGCTGGACGCCGTCGATCGTCGGGCCGAGGCGCAGGGAGCAGGACAGCATCTTGCTCTGGTAGTCGCGCTCCTTGAGCGTGCGATAGGCCTTCTTGAAGATGGCGAGTTCGGCGTAGCGCACGTCGGCCTCGCTGATCTCCACGCCCGCCTCGGCGCCGGCCTCGCGCAGGCCGCCGAGGTCACCGTAGCGGGCTTCCATGTGCGTGATGACGGAGCGCCACTTGGAGAGGTCGACGCCGTTGGCCTTGGCCTTCTCGAGGCCGCGCATGACCGACTTGGCGCAGTCCATGAGCTGCGAGAGCACGAAGGTGAGGGTGTTGTTGGTGGCGATGCCGCGTGAGGTGAGCTCCTCGATGATGGGATAGCCCTGGGCGGTGCCTGGTATCTTGACCATCACGTTGGGGTTCACAGCGTGGATCTCGAGCGCCTGCTTCAGCATGGCGTCGCCGTCGAACGCGCTGCGGGGGTCGACCTGACCGGAGAGGAAGCCCTCCTTGTAGCCCGACGCCTCGAAGAGCGGGAGGAACATGTCGGAACCCTGCCTGACGACTTCCTTGTAGAGGTTCCAGAAGAGGCTCTCGGTGTCGAGGCCGCTGTTCTCGGCGAGGATCTTCTTGGCCACCTTCTCCCAGCGCGGCGGGTCATCCTTGATCGCGGCCAGCGAGAGGGGCGGGTTGGTGGTGACCCCACGGAAGAGCTGGCTCTTCGGGTCGCCCGTGTCGTACATGCGCGCGAACTGGCGCTTGAGATTCTCCTGATCGCCGGGCTCCGCCTTGGCGAGCATCTTCGCGCACCAGTTGCCGAAGATGACCGGTGAGGAATCCCACCAGATCTCCATGCCCGGACTGACTGCGACCAGGTCTTCCAAGAGATTGCGTTCCTGCATGTCTCCCCCTAGCTGGTTGATTCCGTTGACGTAGGGCTGCGGAGCGAAGTGCACAAGCAATCACTCAAATGCACAGATTCGCTCCTTTCTCATCACTACGCATGGTAGTTCACTCTCGCCGGGCTGTCTAGCGATGTTGTTAAGCGCGGCGGGGCGGACGGGATATCGAGGAAAAAAGAACTAGCGTGGCGGGCCTTTCGGCCCGCCTCGCTC
>JBBQFA010000276.1:0-3778 GCA_038321515.1 Thermoleophilia bacterium
TGTTCCGGGAGCGCCTCGCCGAGCAGGACGACGCCCACCACGGCGGCAGCCGCTGGGTGGGCACCGGCGGCACCAGCCCGTTCGGGCACTCCGGCTTTCACCCCGGTGGCATCAGAGTCGGCGGCGAGAGCCGCAACCGCAGCGCCGTCAAGGTGGCCGGCGAGCGCCGCTATCGCGGCTATCGCACCGACCAGGAGGTCGGCGTGCGCCAGTTCGAGCTCGCCCTGCGTCGGCTGCGCCAGCTCTCGTCGCGCAGCGAAGGCATCCCCGACGAACTCGACCTCGACGAGACGATCGAGGAGACGGCGGGCAACGCCGGCCGCCTGAGCCTCGTCTGGCGCAAGAGCCGCAAGAACGCCGTCAAGGTGCTGCTGCTCATGGACGTCGGCGGCTCCATGCATCCCTACATCCGCCTCTGTAGCCAGCTCTTCAGCGCCGTCGACCGCAGCACGCACTTCAAGGACCTGCGCACCTACTACTTCCACAACTGCGTCTACGACTGGCTGTACACCTCGACGCGCATGACGTCGTCAGAGGCCATCTCGACGCGGCGCGTCCTGCAGGAGCTGCCCAGCGACTACAAGCTGATCCTGGTCGGCGACGCCGCGATGGCCCCCAGCGAGCTCATGGCCCGTAACGGCATCATCTGGTGGGGCCACGGCAACGACGAGCCCGGTGTCGAGTGGCTCAAGCGGCTGCGTCGCCACTTCGATCACTCCGTGTGGCTCAACACCATCTCCGAGAGCGACTGGGACCGCACCTACGGCAGCGTCACGATCCGCAAGGTCCGCGAGGTCTTCCCCATGTTCGAGCTCACCGTGGACGGGCTCACTGCCGCCACACGCAAGCTCATGGTGCGATACTGATCTGGCGACGCCGCGAGCGCGGCTCCCGCCGCTGGCCGAACGTACCATAGAGTCCGTTCGCAGCTTGGACGATACTGAGCAGCGCAGAGTATGGCCAACCACAACGACATCCGCTCCACCGCCCGCTCCCACACGCACGTGTACAGTGAGGGCGGGTCTGATGCTGCCGTGCTCACGGACACGCTCGCGGAGCTCGCCGAGCAGATGGCCGAGGCGCTCGACTGCTCTGAATGCTGCATCTACGAGTATCTGCCCGAGCTCGAAGCGCTTCGTGCCCAGGCGATCTGGTCGCGGCGACTCACGCCGCGCGACCGCGAGTGGGTCGGCGAGGTGCACTCTCTGGTGGAGATCCCCGATTTCGAGCCCGTCGTCGTGCGCCGCGAGGTCGTCGTCTCGTACCCGGACGACGCCGTTGACGCGGCTACAGCCGACTTTGAAAGCATGGCCTACTGGCGTGAGCTCGCCGCCATCTGGGCGCCCATCGTGCACGGCGGCGAGGTGCTCGGCATCCTGGAGTTCACCGAGAAGGATCGTCCCCGCACGTTCGGCGAGCCCGAAAAGAAGCTCGTCCGTCGCATGGCCTCGCTCGCCGCGATCGCCCTCCACAACGCCCGTGTCACCCACGCGGTCGAAGAGCGCAATCGCCAGCTCACGGCGCTCATCGACGCCTCACGGGCGATGACCTCCACGCTCGACCTCGACGAAGTCCTCGACGCGGTGTGCCACCAGGCGGCGCTGGCCCTCGACGCGGGCTCAAGCTACATCTACGAGTACGACCCCGAGACCGATGCCATGGTCTGGCTCGCCGAGCACCAGCGCGACGCGGCGCATGGCTTCGAGGAGCCTCTCGGTACCGTCTATGCCCTCGACGATCTGCCTCAGGACCTGGCCGTGATCCGCACCCGGCGACCCAGCCACGTCAGACTCGACGACCCCGAGCTCGACCCGGTGTCGCGGGCGCAGCTCATCGACTGGCAAGAGCAGTCGTCGCTGATGGTGCCGCTACTGATCGGTGACGCCGTCGTCGGGGCGCTCGCGGTGAGCCAAGCGGACTACCCCCGCCACTTCAGCGAGGAGGAGACGCAGCTCTGCGTGGCGCTCGGCGAGCAGGCCGCGGTCGCCATCCGCAACGCCCAGCTCTACCGCCGGCTGCAGGAGCAGAAGGCGACCATCGAGCATCAGGCGACCACGGATGGGCTCACCGGCCTCGCCAATCATCGCCACTTCTGGGAGCGGCTGCGGGACGAGGTCACTCGCGCGCGGCGCTATGAGCACCCGCTGTCGCTGCTGATGCTCGACCTGGACGACTTCAAGAGCGTCAACGACCGATTCGGCCACCCGGCCGGCGACCAGGTGCTGCACGCGGTCGGTACGGTCCTCCGTGAGCAGGTGCGCCAGGGCGTCGACATCCCGGCGCGCTACGGCGGTGAGGAGTTCGCCGTCGTCCTGCCCTGCACCGAGTCGATGATGGACGACGGCGCCACGCTCGACGGCGCCGTGACGACCGCAGAGCGCATCCGGCAGGCGATCGCCGACCTCCGGCCCCCTGTCGGCGACTCAGCATGGACGGGCATCACCGTGAGCATCGGCGTGGCGACCCTGCCGGTGCACGCCACCGACGCCGAGGAGCTCGTACACAAGGCCGACCAGGCGCTCTACCGGGCCAAGGCCCTGGGCAAGGACCGGGTCGCCGTCTACACGCCCGAGTGACCCGCTCTCACGGCTTCGCCCCGAGGCAGTAGAACCAGCCGTCGCGACAGCCGATGTAGATGCGGCCGTTCCACATCGTCGGCGTCGACTCGAAGGCGGCGTTCGCGAAGAACTGGTCGCGCTCCTTGAGGCTCACCGTCCAGTACTTGCCGTCACCGTTCGCGCTGGGGAGCGCGCCGGCGTCGCCCTTCTGGGCCGGCGTGTAGTCGAGGTCGAAGAGGTGCACGCGCTGGTCGTAGCTGGCGGCCACCAGCGCGTCCCCCACGATGATCGGTGTCGAGATGGCGCCCCCGTTCCAGATCTTCGCCACCTGCACCGGCGTCTTGAGCCCGGGCTCGCGGTTCGGCCCCTTCACCGTCTCAGCGGCCATGGTGTCCTGCGAGATCACGTACAGGTAGCCGTCGATGGCGCTGAACGCGCACAAGGCCGGGTACGTGCCGCCGTCGTTGTACTCGTCGTTCACGGCGGCCGAGCCGATGATGCCGCCGGCCCAGTCACCGACCTTGCGGTCGCCGGTCGGGAAGTACCACACGGTCGCCTGGTCGGGTGGCTTGGACGGGTCGATGGCCAGCATCCCGCCCTTGCCCTTGATGTACTGCTTCTCGACCGCCTGCAACAGCAGCCCGCGCCGCGTCGGCACGGGGCTGCCGTCGAGGTCGGAGCCGATGTAGTAGTCCCACACGACGCTGAGGTCGGAGCGCCGGAGGCCGTACACGTGGCCGGCGCCCGAGGCGATGTAGAGGTTCTTGCCGAGCGCCGAGGCGGAGGACTCCAGCACCAGGTTGCGGCCGTGACTCTTGGCGCGCTCGTCGCCGAGCAGCAGCCGCTCGGCGAGGATCTTCGGCTTCTTGCCGGCGGCCCAGGCCTCGGTGACGAGCGGGTCGAGCGCGTAGAACCACCCGCTCTCGACCCCGATGTAGAAGCGGCCGCCGTAGAAGAAGCCGCTGCCGTCGTTGTCGCGGCTGTAGCAGCGCGTCTGCGGGACCGGCAGCCGCCACAGCTCCTTGCCGCTGCCGAACGTGACCGCGCGCAGAGGCGCGACGCTGGGATCGGCGAGCTTCAGAGGGTAGCCACGCCGCGACCCGGCGACGACGATGTAGCGGTCGTCGGGGCCCGTCGGCGAGGGATTCTCAAAGACCGACGGGCTGCTCTTGATGATGTCGTCGTATTTGTAGGCCCACACGACCTTGCCGGTGGTCGCG
>JBBQFA010000277.1:0-3775 GCA_038321515.1 Thermoleophilia bacterium
GCGACGGTGATGCTGGCCGGCCGCGACCTAGGCAAGGCCGAGCGGGCGGCAGCGTCGCTCGGCGTGCGGTACCCGGGTCGGGTGTCGGCGAGGGTGGCCGACGCAGCAGACCCGGCTTCGCTCGACCGCGCCTTCGCCGGCGCCGGCCTCGTCGCCGTCGCCGCCAGCGTGCTCGAGTACGCCGACATCGGCGGCCTGCTGCGTGACCTGCAGCGCATGGGCGTGCGCTTCGAGGGCCGGCGGCTCGACGTAGGGGCGCTTCTCGAGAGTCGCTGAGCGCGGGTTCAGCCAACCAACACGTCGCGTGGCGTCCCGCTGGGCGCCTACCGACTCAGCTGCCGGCGGTTCCCGCCTCGGTCGCGCGCCACGTCGCCGTGTACTCCACGCCGGGGCCGGGTGTCGCGAACCTTGGCTCCCTCACGGCCCAGCTCCCGTTGAGCCCAGACTCGCGGGCGACCAGATCGAAGTGGCACATCGCGATGCCGAGGTCGATGCGCTGCAGGTCGGCGATGCGCAGCACCTTGAACAGCGGGCTGCCCTTGCCGTACCCCTTCGAGCGCTGCAGGTAGAAGTGCCAGGCGCTGCCGCCATCGCCGGCCTCGTGCACGATGCGCCACGGCTGTTTGTTGGTCGCGGACGGAGCCATGCGCACGGCCTCGAGCGCGTCGGCGTAGCCGGCCGCGTGCGCGGCGGTCAGCGGCACGCCGAACCGTGTCTCGAAGAACAAGTCGGACCAGGGCGACCTGCGGCGGCCCTCTTCGCGCTGGCGGATGCGCCCGGTGCCGTCGTCGCCGATGTACCCGGTCGAGACGACGGCCGGCATCGTCTCCCCGTGCTCCAGGCCCCCGAACCGTGACGTGAAGCTGCTGCGCGTGAACGTGCCGCCGAGCCAGCAGGTGCCGAGCCCCATCTCTGTGGCGAAGAGGATGACCTCTTCGAGCAGGTATCCGTAGTCCTCGAGGTCCTTTGGCGCTCGCTGCGCGGCGCCGACGATGAAGCCCGTGGCACCCTTGATGAACCCGTACGTGCCGAGCCGCCGAAGCGTCTGGCGGTCACCCGGCGCCGCGGCGATGAGCGCGAAGCGGGCTTGCGAGCCCAGCGGCCCCTCGGTCTTCGTCGCCATGAAGTCCGCGAGGCGCTGCTGATCCTCGGCCGCGATGGGCCGCTCGAGGTAGGTGCGGCACGAGTAGCGCCGGTTGATGAGTTCGCCTGCCGGTGCCGATGACGACGGCGACGGCGGCGGCGACGGGGCGGCGGTCATGGCAGGCAGCGTAGCACGCGCGCCCCGCCCGCCGCGCTCTCAGACTTGCGACACCAGATACTCGAATGCTGCGAGCGCCGCTTTGGCGCCCTCGCCGACCGAGATCACGATCTGCTTGTCGTGCGTGTCGGTGCAATCACCGGCGGCGAACACGCCGCGCACGCCGGTGCGACAGTGGCTGTCGACGACGATCTCGCCGCGCTCGTTGGTGTCGACGAGGTCGAGGGCGAAGCCGGTGTTGGGGAACAGGCCGATCTCGACGAAGACGCCGTCGACGTCGAGCCGCCGCGTGGTACCGGTGTCGCGGTCGAGCACGGTGAGGCCCACGACCGCGCTGGCCGCTCCGTGGACCTCGACCGGCTCGTGATGCGGAAGCACGTCGATGCCGGCGGCGCTCGCCACTTTGTCCTCGAGGACCTCGTCGCCGCTCAGTCCGTTTCGTGCCACCAGGGTGACGTGTCGCGCGATGCCCTGCATCTCGAGGGCTGCCTCGAGGGCCGAGTTCCCGCCGCCGACGATGGCTACGTCGAGGCCCTTGAACAGCGGCCCGTCGCAGGTGCTGCAGTAGACGACGCCGCGTCCGGCGAGCTCCTTCTCACCGGGGATCCGCAGGTGCCGCTTTTGCACGCCGCTGGCGATGATCACGGTGCGTGCGGCGACCTCCCGGATCGACTCGAGCTCGAGGATCTTGCTGCGCCCGTCGACGCGCAGACCCACGACCTGCTCGCCGATGAGCTGCTCGATGCCGTACTGCGAGGCTTGGGCGAAGAACTTTTGTACCAGATCGGGCCCGGTGATGAGCTCGTAGCCGGGGTAGTTGGCGACGTCGCGGGTGGTGCCGAGCTGGCCGCCGATGTCATTGGCGACGACGATCGTGCTGAGATTCTTGCGCGCCGCGTACATGGCGGCGGCAAGGCCGGCGGGCCCACCGCCGACGACCGCGACGTCATAGAGCGTCTTGAGCGCGACCGGCTCGCGGCCGAGCCGCCGGTCGAGCTCACCGGTCGCGTTCAGCCGCGCGAGGTCGTCGTAGCCGCCGACGAGCGCGCCCTCGAGAAATATCTCGGGCACGCTGCGGCGGCCCGAGCGCTCCACCATCTCGTCCTGCAGACGCTCGTCGAACGTCACGTCCACCTCGCGCCACTCCAGGCCCTTGGCGCGGAGCAGTGCTTTGGACTTGGCGCAGAAGGGGCACCACTGCTTCGTGTAGATGAGGATGTCGCCGGCGGCCATGGCTGGACCTCGCTGGTCGTGGTCGGCGCGCGCAACGCGCTCGTCGCAACATAGGGTATCCTGCGATGAACGCTGCCGCCGCGCCAAAGGCGGGCCGCCGGCACCGGCCTCTGGTGCGACCACGCCCCCCGACTCCGGCGAAGCGACGAGTCGTATGCACAGCGCGACGAGACTGAAGGCGGGCTTACCGTGATCAGAAGCGAGTCGCCCAGGGTCGCCCTCGTCTTCCCCTACTTTCGCACCAGGGCGGCCACCGAGATGCTGTTCCCGCCGCTCGGGCTGGCGGCGCTCGCCGCACAGCTCCGCCGGCTCGACGTCGAGACCGAGGTCTTCGACTGCACCTTCAGCACGTTCGACGAGGTCGCCGACGACCTCGTCGCGTACCGGCCGCAGATCGTCGGCGTCTCGTCGATGGTCAGCCTCACGCAGAACACACTGCGTATCGCGGACTTGGTGCGCGAGCGCCTGCCGGGCAGCTTGCTCGTCGCCGGCGGCCCGCTGCCCACCGTCTTCCCGCACCGCTACACGAGGCACGTCGACGTCGTGTTTCGCGGAGAAGCCGACCTGAGCTTCCCGCGGTTCTGCTGCGACTACCTCACTCTGCGGGTGACTCCCGACACGCTCCGCGACCTGCCGCTCAAGGGGTACGCCGGCTTGTTCGTCGATCGCGACGGGGTTGCCGCGGACAACCCGACCGTGCATCACTCCGAGGACGAGCTTGCGGCCTTCCCACTGCCGGACCGTGACGACTTCGACCACGCTGCCTACCAGCGCGAGTGGCAGCGCAAGGCAGGTTGCCGGGCCACGTCGATCATCGTGACCCTCGGCTGCCCGTACGGCTGCGAGTTCTGCTCCAAGCCCATCTTCGGCAACGCCGTGCGTCGCCGGCCGCTCGACGCCGTCTTCGCCGAGATCGAGCAGATCCGCCGGCTGGGCTACGACCGCCTCTGGATCGCCGACGACACCTTCACCCTGCACCGCGAGCACCTCGAGGAGTTCTGCCGCCGCATCACACCCCTGCCCATGACCTGGACTTGCCTCTCGCGCGCCAACGGCATCGACGGCGCGACGGCGCGGCTGATGAGGCAGGCCGGCTGCCGCCGGGTCTACCTCGGCCTCGAGTCCGGCAGCCAGACGACGCTCGACCTCATGAAGAAGCAGATGACGGTGGAGGACGGGGCTCGCGCCGCTCAGGTGTACCGCGAGGCGGGCATCGAGGTGGCCGCGTTCTTCATCGTCGGCTACCCGGGCGAGACGCGGGAGTCCATCGAGCAGACGTTC
>JBBQFA010000278.1:0-3768 GCA_038321515.1 Thermoleophilia bacterium
CCCCTTTTGTCCAAGTGCGCGGGGTAGGCACGGCATGGCGAAGCTCCGTAGAGTCGCCACACGAATCGTCAACCATAAAGTATCGGCAGTTGGCGAGAAACCTTTAGGAGGGGACATGCGTTTCAGCGGAAAGATGCACATTAGTCAAAGCGGCAAAATGCACGTCAGCTACAGCGGAAAGATGCACTGACCGTGAGCGACCGATCGAATGAGGTCCACTGATGAGCAAGAAGATCGAGAAGACGCTCGCGTCCCTGCTGTTCGCCCTCGTCACGAGTGGCGGCGGCAGCAAGATGCACTGATCGTTCAAGCTTTTCCAGACCGGTGCCGATAGACGGGACACTGCGCACCCCGAGAGGTACCGTGCTACGAGCCGAGCGTGACTACCGCGTACTGACCGCGAGTCTGGCGTGCTGCGCCGGGCTTGCCGTCGCGTACGCCCTTCTGCGTCCGGGCCCTATCCCCCTCTCGGCCGCCCTCATCCGCGACGCGGCCGTGTTCGCCGTACTGGCGATCATCGCCGACGAGATGTCGGTGGAGATCTCCGACCGCGTGACCCTCGCGGCGTGCAATCTTCCTATCCTTCTGGCGATCATGTTCACCGGGCGCCTGCCGGCCATAGGCGTGGCCGTGGCCGTGGGCCTCTGGGGCGCCTGGCGCGAGAGTTCGCGCGCGGTGGTCGTCTACAACACGGCCAACTTCGTGGTCGCGGTCTTCCTCTCAGCGCTGGTGTTCGACCTGCTGCTCGGGCCCCTGGGAGTCAAGCTCGATCAGGTCACCGTGGGCCTCATCGTCGCGGGAGCAGCGGCAGCGGTGACGTTCGAGGCCACCAATCTCGTGCTGCTCAGTATCGGCATGCGCGTCAAGTACGAACGCGCATTCGTTGCCTTCTGGCGCGGGGAGATGCCCCCGTTCCTCCGCTCGCTCGGGGTCCTCCTGCTGCTGGGTCTCGCCATCGCCGCCCTGTACGCCGCCGCCGGCATCATCGCCGTCGCCCTCCTCTTCATCCCGCTCTTCGCCAGCCAGTACATGTTCAAGCTGCTGGTGCGCGAGCGCGAGCACGTGGCCCGGCAGACGGAGCTCAGCGACCAGTACCTCGAGATGAACATCGGCCTGGCGGCCGCCATGGTCGTCCTGCTCGACAGCAAGGACGAGTACACGGCCCAGCACTCAGCCGCCGTGGCGATGTACTGCCGCGACATCGCCGCGGTGCTCGAGCTGCCGGAGACCGAGGCGGAGGCGCTCCACTTCGCCGGGTTGCTGCACGACCTGGGCAAGGTCGGCGTGCCCGACGCGGTGCTGCGCAAGGCGCATGCGCTCGACGAAGAAGAGTGGGAGCTCATGCGCCAGCACCCTGAAAAGGGAGCCGAGGTGCTCTCTCACCTGGCCGCGTACCAGGAGGTCGCGGATATCGTGCGCTATCACCACGAGCGTCTCGACGGCAGCGGCTACCCCAACGGCATTCGCGGCGAGGCGATCCCCAAGCTCAGCAGAGTCTTGGCCGTGGCCGACAGCTACCACGCGATGACGTCCGATCGTCCGTATCGCGGGGCGCGCAGCTCGTTCGAGGCGCTCAAGGAGCTTCGCCTCATGGCCGGCGTGACCCTCGACGAGGGCAGCATCGAGGCGCTGGCGCGCGTGCTGCGCGACAAGGATCTCGCCTACCGCGACGGCAGCTCCACCGACTTCATGGGCGAGTACGAGCGCGGCCGCATCAACCTGCGCCTGCGCGGCCAGGCATTCGCCGACGTCAGCGGTCTCGCTGCGGCGAAGGAAGACCCAGCGGCAGGCTGAGTACGGCGCGGGCCGTGAGGCCCGCGCCGACCGCCTTCAAGATGTCGAACCACACAAACGGGACCACGCCGGCGACGACCGCTGCACGGAGGTCGAGGTCGAGCTGCGCGGCGAGCCACAGGGTGCCGAGCAGATAGATGGGGAGCAGCCCCGCCAGGCCGGCGATCGTGAGGCGAGCCAGAGCGGGCGTGCCGCGACTCCCGATCGACCCCGCGACGACGGCCGCGAGGATGAAGCCCCAGAGGTACCCGCCCGTAGGGCCGAGCAGTACGCCGACGCCGGCAGTGCCGCCGGCGTACACTGGCGCAATGAGCCCCAGGGCGAGGTAGGCGATGACGCTGAGTGCGCCGAGACGAGGGCCCAGCACCATCCCGGCCAGCAGCACGACGAGCACCTGCAGGGTAAGCGGCACCGACCCGATGGGGATGGAGACGTAGGCACCGGCCGCCATCAGGGCGGCGAAGAGCGCGGCGTAGGCGATCTCGCGGGTGGTGACGCGGGTCAATTGTCAACCTCTCTGATGGTGAGCGAGGTGACAATGTAGTGAGCCTCCGGGCGGCTGTCAAGAAGGACAGTCCGGCCGCCCGGAGGCTCACTCGTTCGCTGCCGGCCTACGGCTGCAGGGTCACGTCACCGGAGTTGAAGCTGCGGATGCGGCGCTCCGGCAGCTCCACCAGCAGCGCCCCGCGGTCGTCGATGCCGGCCGCCGCGCCGACCACGGGACCCTGCCGCGTGTCCACGCTGATCGTGCGGGCGAGCAGGTAGTCGCGTTCGCGAAAGGCGCTCAGGGCGTGCTCGAACCCGCCCCGGGCGGCAGCCTTGTAGTGCGCCTCCAGGCTGAGCAGCAGGCTGGCCAAGACCTCGCTGCGGTCGACCGCCGCGCCGCTCACCATTTTGAGCGATGTGGCCGTGCGCCGCAGAGCCACGGGGAGCTCGCTGAACTCGGTGTTCACGTTGAGCCCGATGCCGACCACGACCCAGTCCACCTCGTCCTGCTCGCCGGACACCTCCATGAGGATGCCGCCGACCTTGCGGTCGCCGATGAACAGGTCGTTGGGCCACTTGATCGCCACGTGGGTCTCAACGTGCTTCTCGATCGCCTCAGCCGCCGCCGCGGCGACGACCAGGGTGAGCAGGTGCGCCTCGCTCATCGGGAGCGGCGGGCGCAGCACGACGGAGAAGAGCAGGCCTTTGCCGGCCGGCGAGGTCCAGCGGCGGCCGAGCCGGCCGCGGCCGGCCGTCTGCGCCTCGGCGACGACCACGGTGCCCTCGGGCGCGCCCCGGTTGGCGAGCGCCTTCGCCTCGGCGTTGGTCGACTCGATCTCGTCGTGGTAGCGAAAGGAGTGGCCGAACATGCTCGTTTCGGTGCGCGCCGTGACGTGACCCATGGAGAGACGGCAAGGCTCGTCCTCGAGCCGATAGCCGCGCCGCGACACGCCGACGATGCTGTAGCCGCGCTTGCGCAGCGACTTGACGTGCTTGTGCACCGCGTTTCGCGAGATGCCGAGGACGTCGCTGATCGCCTCGCCCGAGACGAAGTCCCGGCTGTCGCGCAGGATGTCGACGACGGTCTTCTTGCGCTGGCTCATCGTGTTCGACTCGATGTAGGTGACGGAGACTGAAGACTCCATGAGACTCCCCTTTGTCGACTGTTGTGCAGTGCGACGAGGCTAGCCATCAGGGGTCTGCCGGGAATCATACCCAGGTTGTATTTGTCGACGGGGGACGAAGTGCGATCTGGTGTGCGCCCAAGCCGAGCCCTGGTCGAGGCGGATCAGCCGCTGGTACTCGAGAACCGCTCCGATGCGCGTGGTCTGACCGAGCTTGCGGAGCACCTTCGTGATGTGCGTCTTCACGGTCGCCAAGGCCAGATAAAGCTCTTCGGCGATCTCGGCGTTCGTTCGGCCTTCTGCCATCAACTCGAGGACGTGTCGTTCGCGGCGCGTCAGGTCGGCAAGCCTGCCGGGGCCCTCC
>JBBQFA010000279.1:0-3758 GCA_038321515.1 Thermoleophilia bacterium
GTACCCCTGGTCGGCCAGGAGCTGCAGGACGACGTTGCGGCGCTCACGCGCGAGTTTGGGGTCGGTCGTCGGTGAGTACTCGTTGGGGAACTTCGGCAGCGCCGCGAGCAGCGCCGACTCCTTGACGGTGAGGGCTGAGGCGTGCTTGTGGAAGTAGGTGCGCGCCGCCGCCTCGACACCGTAGGCGCCGGCGCCATAGTAGACCGTGTTGAGGTACTCGGTGAGGATCCTGTCCTTGGACCAGCGGTCTTCGAGTTGCCAGGCGAGCACGGCCTCGCGGATCTTGCGCGTGTAGGTGCGCTCGTTACCGACGTAGGCGTTCTTGACGAACTGTTCGGTGATCGTCGAGCCGCCCTGCACCACTCCGCCGGCGCGGACGTTCTCGACGATGGCGCGGGCGACGCCCTGGTAGTCGATGCCGTGGTGCTCGTAGAAGCGCTCGTCCTCGACCGCCACGGTGGCCTGCTTCATGGCGTCGGGGATCTTGCCGCTGGGCACGATGACGCGGTTCTCGGCGCCGTGCAGTTCGGCGATCAACACGCCGTTGCGGTCGAGGATCACCGTGTTCACGGCATTGGTGCGACGGCTCAGCTCGTCCAGCGACGGCAGGTCGCGGGACAAGGCGAAGATCACGCCCGCCGTGGCGGCCAGGCCGGCGATGGCGACGGCCAGCACCACGACCAGAAAGAGCTCCAGCCACAGCCACTTGCGCCGGCCGGCGACGGCTTTCTTGCGCCGGCGGCCGCGGCCGCGGCGCGGCAGGTCGTCGGGGTCGGTGCGGTATCTGGTGTAGTCAGCCATGCTCTACCATTGTACTCGACGGGGGGCGCGGCGGCGCCCGGCAGGGTTCACGCGGGCGCGCGACCGGCGTCGTCGTCCTCATCCCCGAGGTCTTCCCCGGCAGGCTCCGCCTCCCTCTTCGGCTGCACGAAGCGGGCGAGCACGATCGAGACCTCGTACAGGACGTACAGCGGCACGAACATGGCCAGCATCGAGAAGGCGTCCTGGCTCGGGGTGATGATCGCCGAGGCGATGGCGAGGACGAGGATCGCGTAGCGGCGGTTCTTGCGTAAGAAGCGGTCGTCGACGACGCCGACCCTGGCCAGCAGGACCAGCACGACCGGCAGCTCGAAGCAGATGCCGAACGCGAGGATGAAGAGCGCCGTGAAGGTGAAGTAGTCGCTGGCCCGGTTCTGCACGTTGAAGGAGCCCATGCCGAAGGTGAGCAGGAAGTTGAGGCCCTTGGGCAGCACCAGGAAGTAGGCGAGCGCCACGCCGCCGAGAAACAGCAGGGTCGTCGAGATGACGATGGGGTAGAAGTAGCGCTTCTCGGTCGAGGTGAACGCCGGCGCGAGAAACGCCCAGAGCTGCCAGATGAGGATCGGAGAGGCGAGGATCAGGCCGCCGACCACCCAGACCTTGAGGCTGATCATGAACGGCTCCGACGGGCTGAACGTGGTGATCTGGTAGGCGGACTCCGGCAGTCCCTTGACCTGCTGGAGCGGCCACAGGAGCGCGTTGAACAGAAAGCCGTTGAAGATGGCCGCGACGAGCACGCCGACGGTGCCGGCTATGAGACACCAGGTGAGGCGCTTGCGGAGCTCGACGAGGTGCTCGAGCAGCGGCAGACGATCGTCGGAGGAGAGCGGCATCCGCGGTCAGGAGCCGGGCGCTGCGTCGGTGAGGTCGTCCGCCGCGTCGCCGTCTGCTGCGACCGAGGCATCGGGCGCGACGATCGCCTCGGCGGGGGCGGGTGCGTCCGGAGTGGCTTCGCCGCCGTCGCCGGCTGCCGCGGGAGTCTCGGCGGCTGCGGCCGCGGCGACGTCCGTACCGGCCGGTGAAGGATCCTCGTCCGCGGCCTCAGGCGCCGCAGGCGCTTCGCCGGCGACCGGCGCCGAAGCCGGTTCAGCGCCGGCGGCCGTGGCGGCACTCACGGCGGCGGCAGGCGCCGCGGCGTCCTTGGCCGGAGCCTCGATGGCCGCCTTGAGGTCGACGCTCGACTTGAGGTCACTGACGCTCGCCTTGACCGAGTTGATCTCCGCGGTGACGTCGTCGAGGCCGAGCTCGGTGCGCGCCGTGTCGGCGGCCTTCTTGAACTCGCGCAGGCCTCGGCCCAGCTGCTTGCCCATCTGCGGGAGCCGGCTGGGGCCGAACACGAGCAGCGCCAGCACGAGGACGACGACGATCTCGATGGGTCCGACGTTCAAACTGGGGGCACCTCGTTTGGGGGGTATTGAGCCCGTCCATCGTACGGGCCGCGGGGCCGCAGGTCAACGCGGCGCCCGGCGACCGTCCAGAGCCGCCGTCCGGAACTGGCCACTGCGGCGACCGCAATGAGGATTTCCCTGCAAATCGGCGATACTTGCGGATACCCCCTGAGGGTTCCTTTCAAGTTGCACGGCGCGAAGCGCCTTTGGTAGAGTACGCGCACGGTCCGGTCGCTCCCTGGTGGCAGGGGCGCGGGCCGTCGACTCTCACATGACGAACGCATATCTCACTGACTGGTTGTACGTATGGCTGTTCATCGCCGCTGGCGGTGCGCTGGTCGTTCTCATCCTGCTGTTTTCCAAGCTCATCAACCCGAGTCACCTCTCGCCCGAGAAGCTGCAGCCGTACGAGTGCGGCATACCGCCGGTCGGCAACCCCTGGCAGCCGTTCGCCGTGCGGTACTTCGTGTACGGCCTCCTCTTCCTCGTGTTCGACGTGGAAGCGGCCTTCCTGTTCCCTTGGGCGATCGTCTTCCGCGATCTCGGCACGGCTGGATTCATCGAGATGGTGCTGTTCATCGCGGTGCTCGCCTTCGGTCTCCTGTACGCCTGGCGCAAGGGGGCTCTCGAGTGGGCGTGAACGAGTCTCCGCCGGAGCGCAGCAAGGCACTCCGCTACCCCAAGCTCGAGCATTTCAGCGAGCCCAACGTCATCACGACGACGGCCGACTTCATCTTCAGCTGGGCGCGCTCGCACTCCGTGTTCCCCTTCACGTACGGCCTCGCCTGCTGCGCCATCGAGATGCTCAGCTCGGGCTTCGCGCGGTTCGACGTGGCGCGCTACGGCATGGAGGTCTTTCGGCCCACGCCCCGCCAGTGCGACCTCATGATCGTCGCCGGCACCGTCAACGAGAAGATGGCGCCGGTGCTCAAGCGCCTCTACGACCAGATGGCCGAGCCCAAGTGGGTCATCAGCATGGGCGCCTGCGCCACCAGCGGCGGCCCCTTCTACGACGGCTACAACGTGGTCAACGGCGTCGACAAGATCGTGCCGGTCGACGTGTACATCCCCGGCTGCCCGCCGCGCCCCGAGGCGTTGTTTCAGGGTTTGCTGGAGCTGCAGGGCAAGATCCAGCAGCACCAGTTCGTGCCGTCCAAGCCGGCCGCCCCCGAGGCGATCGCGCCGGCTTCCGAGACCGCTCCGGCCGAGGACGTCTGAACGTGGGCCTGCAGGTCGGCAGCAATCCGATGAGCATGGACGCCATCGCGGCGCTCCTCGCCTCGCGCTTCGCCGGCGAGCTCGACGATGTGCGCATCCAGGAGCCGGACACCGTCGTCGCCCGCTGCGCGCCGGCGGGGCTCAAGGACGTCGCCGCGCGCCTCAAGGCCGACGCCGACGCCGGCTACGAGACGCTCAACTGGATCGCCGGCGTCGACCGCGGCGCCTCCTTCGAGAGCGTCTACCACGTGTACTCCTGGAAGACGAACACGTACCTCGAGTTGCACGTCGAGCTGCCTCGAGCAAAGCCGCAGGTCGACACGGTCACGGACG
>JBBQFA010000280.1:0-3747 GCA_038321515.1 Thermoleophilia bacterium
GACCAGATCGTCGTGCGCTACGTGAACGCCGCCGGCGAGCGGGCCGAGGGCGCCAACCCCAACGGCGCCCTCGACGATATCGCCGGCGTGTGCAACGAGACGCGCAACGTCTTCGGCATGATGCCGCACCCGGAGAACTCCGTGGAGGCGGCGCTGGCCGGCGGAGCCGACGGGCGCCGCTTCTTTCAGTCGATGATCGACTCCCTGCGCGCCGCGGAGGTCACAGCATGACAGCGCCAGACGCGAACCGGCGGGCGACGCTCGAGGCCGCCATCAAGCTCGGCCTCACCGCCGACGAATACGCGCACATCTGCGAGATCCAGGAGGGCGAGCCGACGTACGTCGAGCTCGCCATCTACTCGCTCATGTGGAGCGAGCACTGCAGCTACAAGCACTCGCGGCCGCGCATCCTGCAAGGCCCCGGCGAGAACGCCGGCATCATCGACGTGGGCGACGGCTGGGCCGTGGCCATGAAGGTCGAGAGCCACAACCACCCGAGCGCGGTCGAGCCCTTTCAGGGCGCCGCGACCGGCGTCGGCGGCATCGTGCGCGACATCTTCACCATGGGCGCGCGCCCGTGCGTGAGCATGGACTCGCTGCGCTTCGGCGAGCTCACCGAGCCGCGCCAGCGCTTTTTACTCGACGGCGTCGTCGGCGGCATCGCCCACTACGGCAACTGCCTCGGCATCCCGACCATCGGTGGGGAGATCTACTTCGAGCCCAGTTACGAGGGCAACTGCCTGGTCAACGCGATGAGCGCCGGCATGATCCGCACCGACAACATCGTGCGCGCCATCGCCAGCGGCGTCGGCAACCACGTCGTCCTGATCGGCTCCAAGACCGGCCGCGACGGCATCGGCGGCGCCAGCGTGCTCGCCAGCCAGGAGTTCGACGAGACGCTCGAGGAGAAGCGCCCCAGCGTCCAGGTCGGCGACCCCTTCACCGAAAAGAAGCTCATCGAGGCCTGCCTCGAGCTCATCCACCGTCACCTCGTGGTCAGCATGCAGGACCTCGGCGCCGCCGGCCTCACCAGCTCGAGCAGCGAGATGTCGAGCAAGGGCCACGTGGGCCTCGACATCCACGCCGACCGCATCCCGCTGCGCGAAGCCGATATGGAGCCCTGGGAGATCATGATCAGCGAGAGCCAGGAGCGCATGCTGGCGATCGTCACCGAAGAGCAGATCGCCGACGTGCGTGAGGTCTGCGAGCGCTGGGACCTCGACTGCACGGTCATCGGCGAGGTCACCGACAGCAAGATGCTGCGCATCTGGTGGCACGGCGAGCGCGTCGCCAGCATCCCGGCGCGGCGCCTGGCCGACGAGAGCCCCGTGATCCGCACGCCCTCCGTGAAGCCGGGCTACATCGTCGACGAGCCGGTCGCCGTGACCGACGCGGCCTACCCGCCGCCCGAGGATCTCGGCGCCGCGCTGACGCAGCTGCTCGCCGCGCCCAACATCGCCAGCAAGCGCTGGGCCTTCGAGCAGTACGACTACATCGTCCAGGCCAACACCATGCAGATCCCCGGCTCCGACGCCGCGGTGCTGCGCATCAAGGGCACGCAGCGCGGCATCGCCTTCAGCAACGACTGCAACGGCCGCCATTGCTACCTAGACCCCTATCGCGGCGCCAAAGCCGCCACGGCCGAAGCGGCGCGCAACCTCGCCTGCGCCGGCGCGCTGCCCGTTGCCGTGACCGACTGCCTCAACTTCGGTAACCCGGAGAAGGGCGAGATCTACTGGCAGTTCGAGCAGGCGGTCGAGGGCATCTCCGAGGCCTGCGAGGCGCTGGACACGCCGGTCGTCAGCGGCAACGTGAGCTTCTACAACGAGAGCTTCGGCCAGGCGATCTACCCCACGCCGATGATCGGCATGCTCGGCATCTACGACGACGTGAGCGTGCACCTCGATAACGCCTTCAAGGACGAGGGCGACGTGGTCGTGCTGCTCGGCGCCGACGCCGCCTGGATGGACGGCGCCGAGTACCAGAAGATCGCCTACGGCAAGGTCGAGGGGCGGATCCCCGATGTGGACCTGCCGCTCGAGGTCGAGCTGCAGAGCAAGCTTCGCGCAGCCATCGAGGCGCGGCTGCTGAGGAGCGCCCACGACTGCGCCGAGGGCGGCATGGCCGTCGCGCTGGCCGAGTGCTGCATCGCCAGCGGCTCCAACGGCGGCGCGCAGTTCGCCGACCCGGAGACGCCGCAGAGCGGCCGCTCCGGCCGCTGGCTCGGCGCCGACGTCGACCTCGGCTCTGCCGCGTCTGTCGCCGGCGCCGCGGGCCGTCCCGACCTCGCGCTCTTCGGCGAGGCGCCGACGCGCGTGATCGTCACTTGCGCCCCCGAGCTCCTCGGCCCGCTGGACGAGGCGCTCGGCACGCTGCCACACCGCGTCGTCGGCCGGGTGACCGGAGCCGACCTCAGGTGTACCATGGATGGCGAGGAGCTCTTCACCGCACCGGTGAGCGAGCTCCATTCTGCTTACGAGTCGCTGCCTCAGCGGCTCGCCTGAACAGCCACGAACCGAGCGCTGTGTACGACGATCGTTTGCACGACAGCTGTGGCGTCTTCGGCATTCACGCGCCGGGACGCGATGTCGCGCGCCTGACCTTCTTCGGGCTCTACGCCTTGCAGCACCGCGGCCAGGAGAGCGCCGGCATCGCCGTGGCCGACGACGGCCAGATCACGGTCATCAAGGATCTGGGCCTCGTCAGCCAGGTCTTCAACGAGCAGATGCTCCAGAGCCTGAGCGGCCAGCACGCCATCGGCCACGTGCGCTACTCCACGACCGGCTCGAGCCACTGGCAGAACTCGCAGCCGCTGGTGCGCAGCCGCAACGGCGACGTCATCGCCCTGGGCCACAACGGCAACCTCGTCAACACCACGGAGTTGCGCGACGAGCTCATCGCCCAGGGCGTCAAGTTCGCCGGCACCACCGATACCGAGGTCATCACGGCGCTGATCGCCCACGAGGCCGAGGGCGACCTGCTCGGCGCCGTGCGCACGGCGGTCAGCAAGATCCGCGGCGCCTTCTCGGCGGCGGTCATGAGCGGCAACGCCGTGGTCGGCTTTCGCGACCCCTACGGCGTGCGCCCACTGTGCCTCGGCGACTACGAGGGCCACCCGGTGTTCAGCAGCGAGACCTCCGGCCTCGACATCATCGGCGCCGACTTCGTGCGCGAGATCCAGCCCGGCGAGATCGTCATCGCCGACAGCGAGCACGGCCTGCGCAGCGAGCGCGTCGAGCTCGAGGGCTCGCGCCCGGCCCTGTGCATCTTCGAGTTCATCTACTTCGCCCGGCCGGACAGCGTGATGAGCGGCAAGACGCTGCACGTGGTGCGCCAGAACATGGGCAAGCACCTGGCCCTGGAGGCACCGGTCGAGGCCGACCTCGTCGTCCCCGTCCCCGACACCGGCATGCCGGCGGCGATCGGCTACGCCGCCGCCTCCGGCATCCCCTACACCGAGGGCCTGATCAAGAACCGCTACGTGCACCGCACGTTCATCCAGCCCAACGACCAACTGCGTCAGGTCGGCATCCGTATGAAGCTCAACCCCCTGACCTCGGTCATCAAGGGCAAGCGGCTCGTCGTCGTCGACGACTCGATCGTCCGCGGCAACACGACGCACAAGCTCGTCGAGATGCTGTTCAGCGCCGGCGCCAAAGAGGTCCACCTGCGCATCAGCTCGCCGCCGATCCAGTGGCCCTGCTACTACGGCATCGACATGGCCACGCGCGCCGAGCTCATCGCCGC
>JBBQFA010000281.1:0-3745 GCA_038321515.1 Thermoleophilia bacterium
CCCCGAGACCGACCTCTTCCCGGCCGAGTACGCCGAGGTCTACGGCGTGCCCTTCTCGTTCATCCCGGTGGGCCCGGCGATCAGCACTCCGGTGTTGCCCAAGAAGGCAACGCGGGTGCGGGCGCTCGCCGAGCGCGTCGCCCACGAGCTCACCTTTCCACGGCTCACCGGCTACCGCTACGAGCTGGCCGGCGAGAAGCTGCGCGTGGAGTTCGACGCCGGTGCCGGCATGTCGCTCAGCACGGCGGACGTGCCGACGGCCGTCGAGAATGCGCCGATCATCGGCGAGTCGGTCATCCACACGCTGGACGACCTCAAGCAGCGCCGCGAGCAGGAGGTCGACGTCCTCCGCGCCAAGCTCGTCTACGAGAAGTTCTTCTGCGCCGACGACGGCGCCGGGACTGACGCGCGGCGCCCCTGGCTCTTCCCGCAGATCCTCGACGCGGCCCGCGCCTGGCGCCGGCAGTGCCTCACCTGCAAGGACAACTGCTTCCCGCAGCTCCTGTTGCTGGTGGAGAACGCGCACACCGCGGCCGACAAGATCTACCGGGCGATCGTCGACTCCACGCCCGGCGTGCAGACGCTGCTGCCGATCCTGCAGCCATACGACACCGTGGGCTCCACGAACTACGTCGACTTCGACACCACGCGGCCCGTCTGGGCGACGGACCCCGGCAAGTGCCACATCTCGCACGTGGTCTGCGACACCGACTCGTGGGAGCAGAAGATGGCGCAGGTGCTCGAGGAGATGGACGAGGTCGAGAGCTACGTGAAGAACCACAACCTCGGCTTCTTCGTGCCGTATACCTACGAGGGCGAGGCGCACAACTATATCCCCGACTTCATCGTGCGGCTGCGCCCGCGCGAGGGCGCGAGCGCGCGCACGGGCGGGGGCGCCGGTCAGGCTGCGCCCGCCGGCGCCCCCGCCCGCGAGCCGCTCAACCTGATCATCGAGGTGTCGGGCGAGGCGAAGCCTGAGAAGGCTGCGAAGGTGGAGACGGCGCGCAGCCTCTGGGTGCCGGCCGTCAACAACGACGGCCGCTTCGGCCGCTGGGCCTTTCTCGAGATCAGCGACCCGTGGGACGCCAAGAACACGATCCGGGCACATCTTGCGACCGAGGGCGCGTTCTCGTGAGCGGCCGCCGTGGCATCGACTGGGCCGAGGAGAGCTGGAACCCCACGACCGGCTGCACCAAGATCAGCCCCGGCTGCACGCACTGCTGGGCCGAGCGCATGGCGTGGCGTCTGCGTGGCATGGGGCAGAAGTGGTATGCGAACGGGTTCCAGGTGACGACGCACGACGCCCTGCTCGAGAGGCCGCTGCACTGGGCCAAGCCGAGGCGGGTGTACGTGAGCTTCATTGGCGACCTCTTCCACGAGGAGGTACCGGACGCGTTCGTGGCGCGCGTGTTCGACGTCATGACGCGCGCGCCGCGGCACCAGTTCCACCTGCTCACCAAACGGCCGGAGCGGCTCTCGCGCATGAGCGCCGGCCTGCCCTGGCCCGCCAACGTATGGGCAGGCGCCACTGTGGAAGACGCAGCGCACACGCACCGCGCCGACCAGCTTCGCCAGACGGGCGCGGTCACGAAATACCTCGTGCTCGAGCCGCTCCTCGGCCCCGTCGACGACCTCGATCTCACCGACATCGACTGGGTCATCCTCGGCGGCGAGTCCGGACCGGGCGCCCGCCCGCTGCACATCGACTGGGTGCGGTCGGTCCGCGACCAGTGCTTGACTGCTGGCGTGCCCTTCTACTTCAAGCAGTGGGGAGGCGCGCGTCGCAAAGAGACGGGGCGCGAGCTTGACGGCAGGGAGTGGCTCGATCGCCCGGCCGCGCTCGGTCAGTTCGAGCTTGGGGTGGTCGGAGCATGACGCGGCACGACAACATGCTGTACGTGGCGCTGATGCGCGATGAGATCCGCGGAGTCCTGGAGGCGGTCGACGGTCTCTCGCGCGAGGAGTTCATGTCGGAGGAGATGCACATCGGCGCCGCGGCCTTCCACTTCACGCGCTTGGCGGAGCGACCGCTCAAGGCGTCTGCAGCCTATCGTTCGGCTCACGCAGAGATCCCGTGGCAGGGCCTGGCCGACATCCGCGAAAGGGTCGAGCCCGAGCTATTCCATGAAGATGCCGCCATCATGTGGGAGATCGCGACTGACGAGTTCCCGGCTCTTCTCGACGCTCTTGAAGCCTTGTTGCCGCAGGATGAGCGGTGGCGGTACCTCAAGGAAGACGACAGGGAAGAGGAGCTCGCCTGGCCCGCGGTAGAGCCTGACGCGACGCCCCGCGTACCGATTCCGATGGCCGCCCTCGGCGAGATCTGCCGCCGCTACGACGTGCGTCGCATCCGCGTCTGCGGCTCCGTTCTGCGTGACGACTTCGGCCCCGACAGCGACATCGACATCATGCCGGAGTTCGGCCCCAACGCCCCGAAGGGGTGGGACGTGCTCCAGCTCGACGAGGAGCTCTCCGACCTGTTCGGGCGCAAGGCCGACGTCATGCACGGCAAGCCCATCCGCTACATCCGCGAGCAGATGCTGGCTGAGGCGAAGACGATCTACCTGGCCCCGGACGTGAGCATGGCAGACAATGACGCCAGCGCCGAGGAGCGACCCGTGGGAGGAGTGAGATGAGCCGAGCGCGCATCGAGTTCTCGCAGCAGGAGTTGGAGGCTATCTGCCGTCGGCGCGCGGTGAAGCGTCTGGCGCTCTTCGGCTCCGTGCTCCGCGACGACTTCGGCCCTGACAGCGACGTGGACCTGCTCATAGAGTTCCGCGACGACTTTGAGGGTCACAGGATCTTCGAGATCTACGAAGAGCTCGAGCAGCTGTTCGGTGGTCGTCGGGTGGATCTTGTCGACCCGAAGCAACTCAGTCCGCGCCTGCAGCGTTACGTCTTCGAGAACGTGGAGGAGCTCTATGCAGCATGACGACCTCATCTTGGTCGAGGAGATGCTGGAGGAGGTCCGAGACGCGCGGGAGTTCGTCAAGGGGTTCGAGCTCGACAGCTTCCTTCACGACAAGCGGACCCGCAAGGCGGTCGCCTATTCGCTGCAAACGCTCGGCGAGGCCGCGAACCATCTCTCCGACGGGTTCATGGCCGAGCATCCCGACGTGCCGTGGCGTCGGATAGTCGGAATGCGTCACCGCCTTGTGCACGGCTATCGCGCGGTCACCTTCGAGATCGTATGGGCGGTCACCAAAGAGGAGCTCCCGGAGCTCGAGATCCTCCTCTCGAACCTGGTGGAGGAGTAGAGGATGCCGCGTAGCAACAAGCCCACCGGCCCCAAGCCCGTCGAGACCTACCGGCACGACGACAAGCGCGCCAACCTCCCCACCAACGAGCTGCGCGGCTTCGTGGAGGGTGACGAATCCGCGCCTTGCCAGATGCTCTACCCCCGCGACCCCTCGCTCGACCCGCAGCTCGTGTGGAAGGGCAAGGACGAGCAGGACCGGCAGCCCCTCGAGGTGCCGGTCGTGCCCATCTACATCCAGGAGAAGATCCTGCCGCAGGTGATCATCGAGAACCTGCGCGACACGGCGCGCAAGGGCGCGCCCGAGCCCGAGATGACGCTGTTCAACGACTACGACGGCATCGAGTTCGGCGAGCTCGTCGAGTTCTATCGCCACGAGCAGAACTGGGCCAACCGCATGATCCTCGGCGACTCGCTGCTGGTGATGACCTCGCTGGCCGAGAAGGAGGGCCTCAAGGGCAAGGTCCAGATGATCTACATGGACCCGCC
>JBBQFA010000282.1:0-3690 GCA_038321515.1 Thermoleophilia bacterium
CCGACCCCCTGGCCTACGCGCACACGCCGCCGGGAATGGAGCACACGCCAATCACCCGGGCCGCGCCCCTGGGGTTAGTGGGCTGAGCCGGGTCCCGGCCCGGCCCGGGCGCGGCGATTGGGCGCCCCCCCCCCTCCCGGATCGGAGACAGACGGCTGCGAGCCGGACACGCGACCAGAGCAGAGAAACGGACATGACGGACAAGAAGCACACGAAACAAGACGGCAAGCGCGCTGCTCGCGACGCGGCGGCGAAGCTCAAGATCGTCGTCGAGGCCGAGGGACCGGCTGTGACCGCCGAGGCCGCCGCCCAGGCAGCGGCCGCTCCGGCCGCGGCCGAAGACCCGGCGCTCGTGGCTCGGGAGCGTGACGAGTACCTCGACCATCTGCGCCGCCTCAAGGCGGAGTTCGAGAACTATCGCAAGCGCGTTCAGCGCGACCATGAGGAGCTGCGCCTGCGCGCGGCGGAGACCGTCGTCGAGTCGTTGCTGCCGGTCATGGACAACATGAGCCGGGCGCTCGAGGCGGCCGGGCGCCACGAGGAGGGCCAGTTGCTGGCCGGTCTCGAGCTGGTCGCCGGCCAGATGCGTGGCACGCTCGAGGGTCACGGTCTCGAAGAGATCGCCGTCGAGCCGGGGGTCATCTTCGACCCGAACCTCCACGCGGCGATCATGACGCAGGCGTCTCCGGACTACCCCGAGGGCACCGTCCTGCAGGTCCTGGAGCGCGGCTATCTGCTGCACGGCAGGCTGCTGCGTCCCACCAAGGTCATCGTGGTGAGTTGAGCGGGCGGGGATGAGCGACTTCTATCAGACACTCGGCGTCCCCAAGGGCGCCTCGCAGGACGAGGTCAAAAAGGCCTTTCGCAAGCTCGCGCGTCAGCATCATCCCGACAAGAACCCCGGGAACAAGGCGGCTGAGGAGACCTTCAAGCAGGTGAGCGAAGCCTACGAGACGCTCTCGGACCCCCAGAAGCGCAAGCAGTACGACGAGATGAGCCGGCTGGGCGCCTTTGGCGCCGGGCCGGGCGCCGGCGGGTTCCGGCCCGGAGCCGGCGGCCGCCAGGGCTTCGACCCGAGCATGTTCGGCCAGGGCGGCGCCCAGTTCGAGATGGGCGACCTCGGCGACATCCTCGGCAATCTGTTCGGCGGCGCGGCAGGCGGCGCCGGCCGCGGCCGCCGCAGGGCGGCCGAGCGCGGCTCCGACCTCCAGGTCGAGATCACGGTGTCGTTCGACGACGCGCTGCACGGCGTCACCGCCCGGGTGCCGGTCGACAAGTCCGACACCTGCGACACGTGCCACGGCAGCGGCGCCAAGCCCGGGACGACGCCCAAGGTGTGTCCGGAGTGCCAGGGCCGTGGCGTCGTGGCCCGCAACCAGGGCCCCTTCGCGCTGTCGCAGGCGTGCCCGCGCTGCCACGGCCAGGGGTCGATCATCGAGAGCCCCTGCCCGACCTGCTCCGGCAGCGGCGTGCAGCACAAGACGCGCCGCTATCAGGTCAAGGTGCCGGCGGGCGTCAAGGACGGCAGCAAGATCCGCATCAAGGGCAAGGGTGAGGCCGGCCTCCGCGGCGGTCCGGCCGGCGACCTCTACGTACGCGTGCGTGTCGAGACCGACGACCTCTTCGAGCGGCGCGGCGACAATCTCGTCGTCGAGGTGCCGGTGACGATCGCCGAGGCTGCGCTCGGCACGAGTGTCAAGATCCCGACGCCGGGAGGCGGCCGGGTCTCGCTCAAGGTGCCGGCCGGCAGCCAGGACGGGCGCACGCTGCGCGTGCGCGGCAAAGGCATGGCGAAGCTCAAGGGCGGACACGGCGACCTTCTCGTCAAGCTGCTCGTCGAGGTTCCGACCAAGTTGACCAAGGAGCAGAAGCAGCTCTTCGAGAAGCTTGCGGCGACCCTCTCTGACCCGCGGTCCACGGCGGACTGACGCGCGGCGGGGCAGAGACGACGAAGCGGCCATGAGACGAGACGACGACAGAGACAGGCCGCTGTTCAGCATCTCCGTGGCCGCCGAGCTGGCCAGGATGCACCCGCAGACGCTACGGCTGTACGAGCGGCGCGGGCTGGTGCACCCGCAGCGTACGGCCAAGAACACGCGCCGTTACTCGCAGCGCGACGTGGAGCGGCTGCAGCGCATCCAGGAGTTGACGGAGCTGGGGCTCAACCTGACCGGGGTCGAGCGCGTGCTCGTCATGGAGCAGCAGCTTGCGGGCATGCGCCGCGAGATGACGCTCATGCAGGCGCGGCTGGACGAGGCCGCCGCGATCATGCGCAGCGAGGTGGAGCGCGTCGAGCGCTCCCACCGCCTCGATCTGGTGCCCGTGGCCCGCACCCAGGTGATCCGGCTCGGGCGACGCCACCGGCGAGTCTGACCCACAGTGAGGGCGAGGGCCTCAGCGCGGCCGACGGTCACCTAGTGTTCGAGAAGGAGCATTGGGTATAGTGAGTCGACCATGGGGAAGGCTCGCAGGCTCATATTCGGTAGCGCCGCCGGCGCTGCACTCGGCGTAGTGTTGGCGCCGCGGCGCGGCGAGTCGCGGCAGGTCGCTCTCGACCGGTTGCGACTGGCCGTCCGTCCCGGCCGCGGCGCCCTCGGCGCCTTCGCCGGAACGCCGTGCTCGGCGGCAGGCCTGCGGACCACGGCAGGAGGAGACGACGATGGATGAGTCACGTGGCGACTTCGAGGGCGCGCGCGCCGACTCCGACTTCAAGGAGCTGGAGGTCGTCGCGTACATCGGCGACTTCAAGATCATCGGCATCGCCCACTTCGGCGTTGGTCATCGCACCAGCTCGCGGCGCTCCTCCGACTACATCCGCGGGTTCAGTGACAGCCACCTGACGCTTTCAAAGGTGCGGATCTACAGCAAGGGCAGCCAGCAACTGCTCGACACGGCTCCGTTCGTGATCCTCAACATGAGCAAGGTCGACTTCCTCTACGCTCGCGACGACGAGGACGGTCCGGCCCCGAGTTGAGGCCGTTCGCTCGTCATGGGCCTTCCTGTCGGGACGCGCAGCGTGTATGACATCGACATCCTGATCCCGACGGCTCGCTTCGTGTTCAGCGTCGAGGCGGACGAGGTCGCGGTCCTGCCCGAGCATCGGTCGCCGCAGGCGTTTGTCGCGTATCGCCGGCTCCGCGAGCAGCGGCCGGTGGTCGGGATGACGACCTTCCCGAACACGGTCTTGCTGCGAGGCCCGCGGACGATCGTCATCGATCCCGGGCTGCCGCTGCAAAACGAGCCCGTTGTAAGGGCCCTCGAAGCCCGCGGGCTCGGAGCTGGCGACATCGACCTCGTCGTCCTCACTCACGCCCATCTCGACCACGCCGGCGCTTGCGCCGACCTCATGGCTCCGGTGGCGGTCCATGAGCTGGAGACGGCGGCACCGTACTGGGCGCTCGCCGCAGCACTGATCGACCAACTGCCGCTCGAGCGCCTGGCCGGCGCCGAGGGCGAGATCGCCCCCGGGTTGAGCTGGGCGCTGACGCCGGGTCACTGCCCCGGCCACCTGAGCCTCTGCGCGGAGACTGCGGGCGGCCCGGTGGTGATCTGCGGCGACACCGTCGGTCCGGGTCGCGACGAGTTCGAAGCCATGGCGCCGGCCGGGCCCGCGGCCGCCGAACTGCTGGCGTCGTGGCGGCGCATCCGCGCCTGGGAACCGGTGCGCGTGATCGCCGGGCATCTGCCTCC
>JBBQFA010000283.1:0-3666 GCA_038321515.1 Thermoleophilia bacterium
TCGTCGGCCTCCGCCTCGAGCTTGTCCAGGCGCGTGTAGTAGTCGCGGAACTCCTTGAGGTGCGCCCAGGCGATCTTGCCCGTCAGCATGATGTCGTCGTTCGTGACGTTCGTCTCCGGGTCCCGGGCGCCGTGCTCGAGCGCGACCTCGAGCCCGCGGCGGAACTCATCGAGGTCGATGCTTGTCCAGTCCAGCCCCAGCGTGGTCCCGATCTGCCGGGCTTCCTCCGCGTTGATCTGACGCTTCTCGGCAACGGAGGGCACACCGCGACCGCCCGATGCTCTGGAGGTAAGCCTAGCGCAGTCCGCTGAGAACGCCCGTTGAACCTACCGGCGAGCGAGGTAGATCAGGGTGTGGCTGGCGACCGCACCGGATGGGGCAAGAGAAAGGACCGGGCGGCTCTGTGAGCCGCCCGGTCCTGAGATGACGCTTGCGAAGCCTTCGGCGATGTTACGCAATCACCCGCACGTTGGTCGCCTGCGGCTTGTTGTTCTTGCCGGTGCCCGTCTCGAAAGAAACGGCCTGGCCCTCATCGAGGGACTTGAAACCCTCGCTCTGGATCTCCGAGAAGTGAACGAAGAGGTCATCGCCGCCCTCGTGCTCGATGAAGCCATAACCCTTGTCGGCGTTGAACCATTTTACTTTGCCTTGTGCCATGCTGATCAAATCCCTTCGCCCACGCGGGGCAAAACAAAAAACGACGTGATTTCCGCCAAGAAATGCGGTGTTTCACGTCGCAATCCTGCGGGCCCACTCGACCCGTCTACGCGTAGTTTAGCACATTCCGCGAGATGATGCTGCGGGCGGCCTTCGGCCCGCGCAGCGGGCCACGAAACGCCGCGCCCGGCACGCGGGCCCACGCCGGGCAGGCGTCACTCCTGCCTCTTGCCGGGCCTCGGCGTCTTCGGCGTCTTCGGCTTTGGCGGCGGCAGCTCGCCGGCCGTCAGCCGAATAAGCTCGGACAGCCAGGCCCGATCGTCGAGCCGGTCCTCGATCAAGAAACTCGGCTTGGCGCCCGGGTATGGCGGGGCCTCGGTGGGGCTGCCGATGAAGGCCCGTCCGCCGGGCGTCTGCTTCACGAACAGCCTGTCGTCACAGACGAGCGCGACGACCTTGTCGTCGCAGTAGATCGCGTACTCGCCGAACATCTTGCGCGACGATATCCGCCCCGCGTCCGCGATCTGGTCACAGATGTACTCGACGAAGCCCTGGTCCGAGGCCATCACCCCACCTCCCGTCCGTGACGCCGCTTCTCGCGCGCCTTGCGCGCGCCCTTGTCGAGCGTGCCGGCGAGCAGAAAGCCGGCGAGCATGAGCGCGGCGCAGACCATCTCCGCCGGGTAGAGCCCCGTGGTATCGCCGAGGCGGGCGCGCGAACCGAGAAAGGCGAGCAGCGCCGCGCCGGCGGCGATCAGCACGTTGGCCCATACGCGGTAGCCGAACTCCCTCCGCCGCGCGAACCGGATGATCGACCACAGCGCGCCGCCGAACAGCAGGATCGTGCCGGTGATGTTGATGGGCAGCGACATCACGCGAGGGAAGCTCAGGCTGGCTCCCAGCGCCTGACCGCCGACGGTGATGCCCGGCACGAGCTTGGTCATGTCGAGGTGCGCCGTGAACGTCCCGATGAAGAAGACCACCACGCAGGCGATCAGGAATACGAAGTAGTAGTCGCCCCAGCGCCGCTTGCGCGCCACGAGATACAGCGTCCCCAGGCCGAGAAAGCCGACGAGCGAAGCGGCGATCACGATGTAGATGCGGTACACGGTGGGATCCCAGTGACCGCTACTCTCTGACCACGCCTCCATGGCGGCCGCGATGGCGTAGAGCAGCAGCCCGATCGCCCAGGCCAACTGATGCATGCGGCGGCGCAGGATGTACTGTCGCAGCACGAGACCGAAGAAGACGAAGCCGAGCACGGCCGTGGCGGCGGCCCAGCCCCAGTGCGACCAGAACGCGGCGGTGGCGATCATGTGGCAGCCCCTCCTGTTTGCCGACGCGGAACCGGCACACCATACCGCGCTTCAGGGGTCAGGGCGAGGCAAGGACCGGCATCAACGCCAAGGAGGCGCGCCCGATGGCGTACTTGGCCGGCGCACCCGGGCACTTGCCGCGCCGCCCGTCTCGCGGTACACTGACCAGACTAGTCTAAGACTAGTCTGAATTGAGGTGACAATGCCTTCTGTCGGCGCCTACGAAGCCAAGACCCATCTGCCTGAGCTCCTCAAGCGAGTCGAGAACGGCGAACGCATCACGATCACGAGGCACGGGCATCCCGTGGCCGAGCTCGTGCCCCCCGGCGAGACACCCCGGCGTGACGTGAACGCGGTGATCGAGGGCATCAAGCGGTTCGGCAAGGGCCATACCCTCGGCCCCGACCTGACGATACGACAGCTCATCGACGATGGACGCAAGTACTGATGGTCGTCCTCGACTGTTCGATGAGCATGGCGTGGGCGTTTCGCGACGAGTCCACACCCGAGACGCTGGCCATTCTCGAGCGAGTAGGGCGAGAGTCCGCCGCCGTACCGGGCATCTGGCCGCTGGAGGTCTGCAACGCGGTTCTCGTCGCGCTGCGCCGTGGCCGCTTCAGCGAGGAGGACGTGCCCCTCTTCCTCAACCTCGTCGAGGGGCTGCCGCTGGTGGCGGATGGGCTCTCGCACACCGAGGCCTTCGAGAAGATCCTGCCGCTCGCTCGAGAGTGCCGGTTGTCGAGCTACGACGCCTCCTACCTGGAGCTGGCGCTGCGCAAAGAGGCGCCGCTGGCCACCCTCGACGCCGGGCTCGCGCGCGCCGCGCGCGCCGCCGGCGTCGAGGTACTCGGCGGCGCTTGACGCTCCGCCCGGTGCAGGGGCCAGGCACGAAGGCGCAAAACAGGGCGCGCCCGAGACGACGTCGTCCCGGGCGCGCCCTTGCGCCGCCTTCTGCCTACGCGGCCTTGCGGGCGCGGTAGTCCGTCTTCTGCGTCTGCGTGACGAACATCGTCCGCGGCTGGGAGACGACGCCGGCGGCGTCCATGCGCTCCCTGAGCGCCGGGTCGGCCAAGAACTCGTCGCCGGCCTCGCGGCTCGGGAACTCCAGCATCACGGTGACGTCGTTGGCGTCATCCGCGCCGCGAAAGATCTCGTGGCTGGTACAGCGGTGCTTGGTGCGCACCGGCTCGCCCGCGTCAAACTCCGGCTTCCAGTCGTCGTAGTCGCGGACTTGGTGTTGCATGATGAGGTACATGATCGCCTCTCCCTTGCGGTGAGGCGGAAGCGCCGCCCATCGCTTGGGACGCGCGCGGATCCGCATGCTCCGGCAATCCCCCGGATGCGGGGCCGGCAAACGCGCGGGCAGGCCGTCCGGCCGCCCGCGGGCGCCGGCTGCCGCGCGCCTCAGCCGACCCAGGCCTGACCACTCCAGAAGGCCGCCACCTTCTTGCCGCGGCCGCGCAGCTCGAGGACGAGCTCGTCCGGGAGCGGGGCGGCGCGCTGACAGCGCTCGTCGGAGTCGTCAGTGGTATCGCCGCCCTCAAGACCTACCTCTGATAGGAAAATAGCTCTTGTTCAAGCAGCCGCGTCCTCCAGCATGACCGTATGCCCGAGCGCTTCCGGCTGGCGCACGAGGCGCTTGGTCTGGCGCTCGGGGTCGCGGCTTGCGAAGTAGTCGCCGCCCGGGTCACGGT
>JBBQFA010000284.1:0-3654 GCA_038321515.1 Thermoleophilia bacterium
GAGCCGCCAACTTCTTCCTCTACCCGACTCGGCGGCAGATGCTCCGCAGCCGTCTGGGCGACTCCTGGTGGCCGACCGACCCGTGGACGGGAACCCGGATGAACCCCGGCACCAGCCGCGGCCGCTACCGCTACAGCGTCACGCCGGATCGCCGCGGCTACCGGCTGGTCGGGTACCTGGCCGGCGGCATCTTCGTGGCCCGCGGCGGCATGCCCAAGCTGGTCAGGCTGGCCTACGACCACCGCGGCGAGGAGAGCCTCAACCTCATTCGCCAGTACATCGAGGATTGGGCCCAGGCGAACGCCGGTGTCTACCCGCTCGGCGCGGACGTCGCCGCTGAAGGCGCGGTCGGCACGCAGCCGGACCGGCTGTACTGGCCCAGCAACCCTTGGGATCATCGCCCGATGGCACAGCGTGCCGACCGCGGCTCATTCTCCTACGAGATCACACCGGACGGCGCTGCCTACACGCTGCGCCTGCATCGCGACCTCAAGCCCGACTACGTGCTCGCGGGCGCCACCGCGACCGACCCTTGGCAACAGCTCCTCGCCAGCCTCGAGGACGAGATCCTGCGCCGCAGCGGCCGCATCCTCGCCGGCTACGTCGACCAGTGGTCATTGCAGCACGGTGGCGATCTGCCGCAGACGCCGGACCTCGCCGCCGACGGCGGCGTCGGAGCGGCGCATGCCGACTGGCCCCAAGACCCGACGGCCGGCACGCCCATGCAGCCGGGCACCGAGCCCGGCGCCTACACCTACGTTCCGGGCGCCACCGGCTCGTACACCCTGGCGATCCATTTGTACTCCGGCGCGTTCGAAGCCGGCGGCCGCGCGTCGTCGGCCGCGCCGCCGGCGCGCGGCTCCGCCCATTCGGAGCCCTGACCATGACAGGAGGCACCCGATGACCACTCGAAGGATCGCCGTCGTGCTGACGGCGCTCGTCCTCACACTCGCCGTCACCGGCGTCACTTCGCGGCCGGCCTCGGCCACGAGCTTCGTCGACAGACAGGTCCAGGCCGGCTCGTTGCTGATCCAGAAGTACGTCGACGCCTACGGCCTCGAGCATCACTTCAGCTACCCGACCCGGGCCATGGTCAAGAAGGGCGGCGGCCTGACCGCTCCGATCTGGCCGGCAAATCCCTGGACCGGCAAGATCATGGGGCCGGGCTCCACCCGCGGAACGTACACGTATACCCCCAGCACGAACGGCACGAGTTACCGTCTCATCGTGCATCTATCCAAGGGCAACTACCCGCTCGGCGGTGGCATCCCGAAGTGGTTCCAGAGTGAGCGCAATACGGCCGCCAAGCAGAACCTCCTGCTGCTGCAGCGCTACATCGAGACGTATGCGGCCGCGCACGGCGACTCGTTCCCGGCCGCCACCGACGTGACGCCGGCGGTGTTCGGCGCCGGCTACATCTGGCCGACGAACCCGTGGACCGGCGCCGACATGGTCGCCGGCGACGCCCTCGGCGACTTTCGGTACACGCAGACAGGCGCCGGCTCCGGCTACTCGCTCAAGGTCAAGCTGACGACCGGCTGGAGCACGCCGTTCGGGCCGGTCTCGGTGATGAGCAGGCTGACCACGACCCCCGGCGGCTGACCGCAGGCTCGGCCGCCGGCCGGCAACGCAGGCGGAGACGCAGCCTCAGCCGCCGGCCAGCTCGCGGTCGGCCACGTCGACGATCGCCCTGATCCGCTGCAGCACTTCTGGGGGCAGCGGCACCGGCTGGTGCGTCTCGAGGATGTGGCGCGCCTTGAACAGCGACCGCTGGTACAGGTCGCTGCTCCCCCGCGCCTCCCAGTCCTCGCGCACGCGGCGGTCGATAAGCTCCGGCTGCGACGCCTCACGCATGTGTCGCATCGTCGCATCCAAGCTCAGAAAGTCGCCGAACGCTCCCACCGCGGCGATGTCGTCCACCGCCAATGTCTCGTCGTCGACGCGGATGCCGCCGACCACGTGCTTGACCATCCGCGCGATCTCATCGTCCATGACGAGCTGCGCATAGTCGAACGTGACGCCCGATTCGATCATTCCCAAGCCGTAGATCAGGTTGGTCCCTGCCAACGCTGCCATCAAGGCTGTGAGGGTCTTCTCGTGACCGGACTGGGCGTCACCGAGCTTGCTGTCCCCCTACGCACCGGCGATGTAGCTCGGCAGGCGGTACTGCCTGGCGAGTTGGGCCACGCCGGCGCTGATCAGGGCGAGCTCCGGCGAGCCGACAGAGGCGGCCGCCAGTCGCAGGTCCATTGCGGTCGTCGAGCTCCCGTAGAGCACCTTGCTGCCACGTTCCGTCAGCTGCGCGAGCACGATGCCGGCGAGCACCTCGGCGTTGTGCGTGACCAGGGTCCCCGCCAGAGTCACTGGACTGGACCCGCCGGCCATCGCCATGCTGAGCACGCAGCTGGGCACGCCGGCGCGCGCCGCCTCGATGACGATCTCGCAGCAGTCCTTGACCAGCTTGAGCGGGCTCACCGGGCAGGTACCCATGATCATCATCGGCCGCTCGCGCACCGCCTCGGGACTGCCCTGCACGGCCTCGAGCATCTGCAGGCTGATCTTCACGGCGCGCCCGTCGAGCGGCCCGCCGGAGATCGGCTTGGTCTGATTGACGATCGCCGCCTCGTGGTTGTGGATCGAAGCGCTCGCCGGGGGCATGTCGCCCGAGCCGACGGCGATCTCGAAGACGTCGACCGACGGGAGCGCATCGCAGAGCCGGGCGATGTCGGCGAGGTCTTGCTTCGTCGACATGCGCAACTCCCCATCGACCGGGTCGATCACCATCACGCCTTCGCCGAAGTTGCTGAAGCCGACGCGTCCGGCCTCGATGACGATGTCGTTCTTCGGGTCGCGCCCGCAAAGGGTGATGCTGGCGGGCGCGCTGCGGATCGCATCCTCGACGAGGTGAGGCGGGATGCACACGGTGCGCGTCTCGCGGTCGACCATGCACCCGCCGTCACTGAAGATGTCGAGCGCCTCGTCGATCTCGACCCAGACTCCAGTGCGCTCGAGCACCTCGAGGGTCGCGAGATGGATGTCCTGGACCTCGCTGTCGGTGAACACGTTCAGGCTGAGGCCGCCACTGCGCCGGCCGCCGACATGCAGATTGCGCTTCACGCCCTGCCTCCTCGATCTGCTGATGGAACGGGCAGGGCTACGTAATCACACGGTGCGGGCGCGGCGCCAGCGGCCCGGCCCGACTTGCGCCCCCGGGCCGTGCCCGTCACGCTTGCCGCATGCCACGCAACTGGACCCTCATCGCGGTCAGCATCCTGATCGCGGCGCTCACCTTCTTCGTCTCGCGCCGCTTCGGCTTCACGCTCCTGCTGCTGCCCCTCTTCGTCGTCTGGGGCAGCCGCTCCGGCCGGCCGAAGGACGACTGATGGCGACGCCGCCCGACCGCAAGAGCCAGGAGATCCGCATGGCGCGGGTCGGCCGCCGGCCGCCGCGCCTCGCCGTCACTCTCGTCGCCCTCGCGATCGTCTTCGCGGTCGCGTGGGTCTTCTTCCTGCGCAGCGGGCCGGCGACGCCGACCCCGACCATCGAGGCCGTGCAGGGCACGTACACGTGGCGATCGACGTCCTCCGCAGACCACCTCCCGAGCGAGGACGGCACATTCAGCGCCGTGGCGAGTGGAGATGCCGGCGGCGGCGC
>JBBQFA010000285.1:0-3646 GCA_038321515.1 Thermoleophilia bacterium
TCCAGAAGACGATCATGCCGAGATACATCGACCAGCTGACCCAGCCGCCACCCCAGCCCGACATCATGTCGTTGAAGCCCATATCTTGCTCCTTGTGCCGAGCGGCCGCTGCCATGCCGGCAGCGGCTCGCTTTGCTTGCAATGTCAACATACCCGGCTGCTGTGAAGGCGCCGTGAAGACGTCCGTCGAGTGAGGGCAACGTGCCCGGATCAGCGTGCCACGCAAGACATGTGGCCTAGGCGGCCGCCCGGCCCCCGCTGGCAGGCCCGCCGCCGGTCGCCCGCCTGATCGCCGCTACGCCCGTCTGGAAGCAGCCACGCCACAGCTCGGCGGTCCCGCCTGCGCAGACCGGTTCCGGGCAATTCTTCTGCTTCGCAGCGTACGCGGACGGAGTCAGATCGGACATCACCACATTGGCTCCCCGCTGTAGCGCCAGCTCAGCGCCGTCCACACCGACGACTGCGCTCGAGGCAGCGGTGCTCGGGATGTTCGCATCAGGGCATGCGAGGCGCGTGAGGGCGAGCACCTTGTGGATGGTGAGCTCGTCAGCCCGCACCTGCTCCTCGGCGGGGATGTTCCGTGCCCCGCCACGGTCACCGAGGGACGGCTGCGGGCCCGGGATGAACGGTCCGATGCCGACCGTATGCAGATCCAGGGAGCGGCAGAGGTCTATGTCGCACGCGACGCTCTCCCAGGTCTGGCCGGGGATGCCGACCACGATCTCGCTACCGACCTCGTAGCCTAGCTGCTGCAGCCGGACCAGCACGGCGAGACGTCCGCTGCGCCGCCCGCGCAGATGCGGATGGATGCGTTCGTAGAGTAGGTCGTCGGAGGTCTCGATGCGGAGAAGATACCGGTCCGCCTCAGCTTCGCGCCACTCGGCCAGATCCTCGTCCGGCCGCTCCCCGAGACTGAGCGTCACGGTAAGACGAGTCTCGGACTTGATGCGCTCGACGAGGCCGGCGATCCACTCTGTCGTAAGCCCGCGATCCTCTGCCGACTGCAGCATCACTTGGCCGCAGCCTGACTCCTCAGCTTGTCTCGCGCAGGCGAGAATCTCGTCGCCGCTCATGAGGCGGTCGCTGATATCGATGAGGCCTCCCACGCGGATCGCGTCGCCGACGTGGCGCAGACGCACCGCGTCTGCCGCCTCCCACAACGCTTCCAGGCGGACCGCGTCATTCTCGCGCAGCCAGGCGAGAAGCCGGTCGCGATCGAGATGAGCTGTCGGTGGCCTGCGGGCGGGGCTCTTGCGATGAGCTCCGACCGGAGCCTCTGCGTCCATCCTCCTCACTCCCTTCATCAGCATCGTGACGGCGGCATGCTAGCCCCGGGGAGTGAAGACGGCGTGAAGAATCCGGGGCCTTCACACGAACGACAGACGGGCTACCGGCGGCCTTCACGCCGTCAGGTGACACTGGCCTCCAGCGGGGCAGGCCGGTCCTGCCGGCGGACGCCCGCTACCGCCCGTTCCACGAACCGACAGAAGGGAACGACCCATGGACGCCAGGAACGCTTACGGCCTCTGGCCGCTCGTGGTTCTGAGCACCGTCATCCTGGTGGTGTTCGCAGCGAGCTTCTTCCACCCGAAGACGAAGCGGGACTGGCGCGTCATGGGAGGGTTCTCCGCCTTCGCCGTCGCCCTGTTCACGGAGATGTACGGGTTCCCTCTGACGATCTATCTCTTGAGCAGCTGGCTCGGCGACCGCGTGCCATGGCTCGGCCTGTCGCACAGCGACGGGCACCTGCTCAATGACCTCCTCGGGTGGAAGGGCGACGCGCACCTCAGCCCGATCCACCTGCTCAGCTACGCGCTGATCTTCGGCGGCTTCTGGCTCATCGCCGCCGCCTGGCGACGACTGTGGGCTGCGGCCAAGGCTGGCGAGCTCGCGACTGACGGTCCCTACCGCTACGTTCGTCATCCTCAGTACGCCGGCTTCCTGCTCATCATGGTCGGCTTCCTTTTCCAGTGGCCGACCCTGCCAACGCTGGTCATGTTCCCGGTGCTCGTCGTCGTGTACCGGCGTTTGGCGATCGGCGAGGAGCGTGAGGTCGCAGCTGCGCTGCCCGAGGAGTGGCGTCGCTACGCTGCCAGGACGCCGCGCTTCATCCCCGGGTTGCGACGCCCGTCGCGGCCTGAGGCGAGCCACGGCGGCGCCCGATGACTCGCACGGCCTCGTCTTTCGACCGGCGACGTCGAAAGCGACGCACACATGAATCCCTTGAGGACGCCAGGCCGGCCGAGCCGTCCGGCCGGCGCGAGTTCCTCCTCGCCCTGCCGGCCGTCTTCCTCATCAGCCTCTCGGTGCTGGTGTTTGAGGTGGCGCTCACGCGCGTCTTCTCGGTGATGCTGAGCTACCACTTCGTGTTCGCCATCATCTCCGCAGCGATGCTCGGCCTCGGCGCCGGCGGATTCGTCTTCGCCAAACTGCGTGGTGACTCGCGGAACGGATCGGTGTGGCGCGGCGCCTTGACCTACGCGGTGACCATCGTCACCTCTGTCGCGCTCATCCTGACGTTCCCGCCGGAGTCGTTCGCGGCCCTCGGGGGCGCGCGCATGTGGGTCTACATCGCGCTCGCGCTCGTCCCGTTCGCCGCGGCCGGCTTCGCTTTGGCCGGACTCTTTCGCCGCTTCCCAGCCCGCAGCTCACTGCTCTACGGAGCCGATCTCGGGGGCGCCGCGCTCGGCGCCCTCGCAGTGGTGCCCGCCATGGACGCCTGGGGCGGCGTCAACGTGATCTTCCTCGCCGCCGCCGCAGCGGCCGCCGGAGCCCTGCTCCTGGGCCTGCCGCGCTGGCGCCGTGTGCTCCCCGCGCTGGTCGCGCTGGGGCTGTTCGCCGGCCTCTTCGCCGCCTTCGCGAGCGCGGGCAGCGGCATCCCTGTCCCCATCCTGCCCAACCCCGACAAGGAGATGCAAGGCATGCTCGCCGAGCCCGGCCTCGGAGCTCACGTGGTCGAGAGCCGCTGGAGCTCCTTCGGGCGCACCGACCTCGTGGCGAGCGACCTGGACCCTCGCGAGAAGACGATCTTCGTCGACGGAGCCGCCGGCTCGTCCATGCTCGACCTGAACGTCCTGAAGCGCGACGGCCAGGCGCGCATGCAACTGCAGATGCACTCCGGCGAGTCCTTCCCCCTGCAGGTGCTGAAGCCGCAACAGAAGCGCAGCGCCCTCATCCTCGGCCCCGGCGGCGGCCGCGACGTCGACATCGCGCTCCTGGCGGGCGTGAAGCGGATCACCGCTGTCGAGGTGAACCCCGATGTGGTCGCCTTGGTGCGGAAGTACGGCGCCCTCAACGGTGGCATCTACTCCGGGCGCCCGGGCGTGAACGTGGTCGTCGGCGACGCGCGCGAATACACGCGCACGTCGGACGAGAAGTACGACCTCGTCATGGCGGCGATCCCCGTGACCAAGAGCTCGCGCAGCGTCGACGGCTACGCGCTGACCGAGAACGGCCTGTTCACGAAGGAATCGAGACGCGACTACCTCGATCATCTCACGCCCGGCGGCCGCCTCGTCTTCGTCGCCCACAACGACGTCGAGATCTACAAGCTGATCGGCCTCGCCCTTGCCGCGTACCAGGCTCAGGGAGTGCCGGAGACCGAAGCCATGCGTCGGGTCTACACGGTCGGGGCGGACATGATGCC
>JBBQFA010000286.1:0-3622 GCA_038321515.1 Thermoleophilia bacterium
CGGCAGCGATATACTTGGCGGGCCGTGAACGTCATCGTCCTCCCCACCTACAACGAGCGCGAGAACCTGCGCGACGCGCTGGCCCGCATTCGCGAGGTCGCCGACGGCCACGGCGTGCAGCTGCACACGCTGATCGTCGACGACAACTCTCCGGACGGTACCGGCGACCTCGCCGACGAGCTGGCGCGCGAGATGCCGGACGTCAGCGTCATGCACCGCGCCGGCAAGGAGGGCCTCGGCAAGGCCTACGTGGCCGGCTTTCGCGAGGCCCTCGCCATGGGCGCCGAGCGCATCTTCGAGATGGACGCCGACCTCAGCCACGACGCCACCTACCTGCCGCACTTTCTGCGCCTGATCGACCAGGGCGCCGACCTCGTGCTCGGCTCGCGCTACGTCAAGGGCGGCGGAGTCGAGAACTGGGGCGTCTCCCGCAAGATCATCAGCCGCGGCGGGTGCCTCTACGCGCAGACCATCCTCGGCCTGCCGCAGCGCGACCTCACCGGCGGGTTCAAGTGCTTTCGCCGTCGCGTCCTCGAGGCGATCGACCTCGACGGCATCGACACCGCCGGCTACGGCTTTCAGATCGAGATGACCTACCGCGCCCACAAGATGGGCTTCAAGGTGGTCGAATTGCCGATCATCTTCGTCGACCGCAAGGTCGGTGAGAGCAAGATGAGCAACGACATCGTCGTCGAGGCGATGAAGAACGTCTGGAAGCTCCGCTTCTGCGGTGTGCCGACGAGCCGGCCCGGCTGAGGCCGCGGCGGCGGCATGCAGCCCGACGACCAGTCCTCCAGGATCCTCGCCGTCGACGTGGGCGCCGGGACCAGCGACATCCTGCTCACGCGCCCGGGCGAGCCGCTCGAGAACGCCGTGAAGCTCGTCGTGCCCTCGCCGACGCGGGTCGCCGGCGCGCGCATCGCGGCGGCTACGGCCCGCGGTCAGACGGTGGTCTTTCGCGGGCCGGTCATGGGCGGCGGCGCGGTCGGGGCGGCGATGAAGGCGCATCTCGCCGCCGGCCTCTCGTTCGTCGCCACCGAGCCGGCCGCCTCCACGTTCGCCGACGACCTGGACGAGGTGCGCGCCATGGGCGCGCGTGTCGTGGGCGAGGGCGCCGCCGCCGAAGTGCTGCGGCGCCTCCCCCCGGAAGCGGCCGCGGACGTGCGCAGCGGCGACATCGACGCGGTCGCGCTGCGCGAGGCCCTGACGCTTTTGGGGGCGGACCCGGAGTTCGACGCCGTCGCCGTCGCCGTCCAGGACCACGGCTTCTGCCCGGGCGGCTCCAACCGCGTCTTCCGCTTCGCCCTCTGGGAGCGCGCCGTCACCGAGCGGCAGCCCATCGGCGACCTCTTCTACGACGTCCCTGCGATACCCCCCGCGCTCACGCGCCTGTCCGCGGCGGCCGAGGCCGCGGCGAGCCTTGCCGGCGACGGGCCGGCGCTCGTCGCCGACACCGGCCCGGCGGCGCTCTACGGCGCGCTGCCGGAGGGCGCCGGCGACGCCGTGCTCGTGAACGTCGGCAACGGCCACACCGTCTGCCTGCTCGCCTTCGACGGACGCGTGGCCGGCGTCTTCGAGCACCACACGCGCTGCCTGGACGGCCCCGGGCTCGAAGACCGGCTCCGGCGCTGGCTGGCCGGCGACCTGGACGGCGACGAGGTGCGCGCCGATCACGGCCACGGGGCCGTGCTCGCCGCCGGCGCGGCGGAGCGCGACCCGCTGAACCTGCCGATGTACGTGACCGGGCCGCGCCGTGAGCTGCTCGCCGACAGCGGGCTGCCGCTCGAGTTCGCGGCGCCGCACGGCGATATGATGCTCACCGGCTGCTTCGGCCTGCTGCGCGCCCTGCGCGAGCGCGGTGCGGCGCCGCACGCGGAGACCGCCACGTGAACGCCGGCAACACGTCTCCCGGTGCCGAAGCGTGATCCGCCATCGCTCGACCGGCCTCATCGTCCCCGTCGAGACGGCGCGACCGCTCACGAACGCTTGGGCCGGCCTGGTGCCGCTCGCGAACCGCGCCCTTCCGCCGCACGTCACGGCGCTCTGGCCGTTCCTGCCCGCCGAAGCGCTCGACGGCGACGTCGAGCGGGAGCTCGAGGCGCTCGTCGCCGGCGCCGCGGCCTTCGACTTCACACTGGCGCGGCTCTCCGAGTTCTCCGACGTCGTGTTTCTCTCGCCCGAGCCGGCCGAGCCCTTCGCCGCGCTCACCCGCCTGCTCTGGCGACGCTGGCCGGAGTGCCCCCCGTTCGGCGGCGCCTACCCCGAGATCGTCCCCCACCTGACGGTGGCGCTCGACCCGGACCCGGCGACGCGCCAGGCGATCGCGCGCACGCTGGCCGGCCGCCTCCCCGTGGCGGCCAGGGCGGAGAGCGTCCTCCTCATCGAGGAGGGCGAAGACGGCACGCTGAGGGAACGGCGGCGCTTCGCCCTGGGCGACGCGCCCGGGAGACGCCCCGACCGCTGACACGGTCGCGGTTCGACGAGGCCGCGGTAAGGCGCGGCCGCCCCGGGAGAGCGCCGGCTCAGCCGGCCTCGCCGGCGACGGGCACATCTCGGGCCGCCGGCAGCCCGGCCAGCCCCGTCGCCGCGCGCACCGCGCGCACCACCGCCCGCGCCAGTACGGTCGCCGCCGCCGACCCGACCGCGCTCACGTCCGCCGTCACGCCGGCCGCACCCGTCGCCAGCGCGAAGACGGTGTCGCCGTCCAGCATCGTGTGCACGGGGTCGATGGCGCGGGCAAGGCCGTCGTGGGCCATCTGCGCCACCTTCGCGGCCTCCGGTTTGGAGAGCACCGCGTCGGTGGCGACCACCGCGAGAGTGGTGTTCGCGCCGATCCCGACCCCGGGTGGGTGCTCGCGAAGCCACTCGGCGGTACGCACGAAGCCGCCGCCGGGCAGCCGCGGCCCGGCGAGGACGGCGCCGCTCGCCGGGTCGACGACGTCGCCGGCGGCGTTGACGGCGACCAGTGCGCCGACGGTGACGCCGCCGGCAAGGGCAAGGCTCGCGGACCCGAGCCCGGACTTGGTGGCGCGCTCGAAGCCTAGTAGCTTGCCGACGGTCGCGCCCGTGCCGGCACCGACGGAGCCTTGAGGGACGGCCGCCGCGGAGGCAGCCTCGCAGGCCGCCGCGCCGGCGGCCGCGTCCGGGCGGACGTCGGCACGGCCCACGGGCAGGTCGAAGAGGACGGCGGCGCAGACGAGCGGCACCCGCACCGGGCCGACCTCGACACCGCGACCCTTCTCCTCGAGCCAGCGCATGACGCCGGAGGCGGCGTCAAGCCCGAAGGCGCTGCCGCCGCCGATCACGACGGCGTGGATGCGCTGGACCGCGTTCACCGGGTCGAGCAGGTCGGTCTCCCGCGTGCCCGGCGCCGAGCCGCGCACGTCGACACCGGCGACCGCGCCCTCGGCGCCGCTGCCAACCCCGGTGCACCCGGGGGCCGCCTCGCCGTCGGTCCCGTGGCCGACGGCGAGGCCGGCGACGTCGGTCAGCGTCCCGTTCATCGCCGGCATCGCGTCTTCACCCGATCCCTCCTCCGCTCACGAGCCGCGCCGCCTGCAGGTGCGGTCCCCACCCGTCTTGACTATACTGCAGCGATTCATGGAGGACACGACCAGGATCC
>JBBQFA010000287.1:0-3566 GCA_038321515.1 Thermoleophilia bacterium
GACCTCCTTCTCGACCTCGCTCGCACCAACACGCGCGGCGAGGTCGTGGTTGACGCCATGGGCGACACCGGCGTGCGCGGCGTCTTCGCCGCCGGTGACGTGACGGCCACCAAGGACAAGCAGATCGTCATCGCGGCGGGCGAAGGCGCCAAGGCGGCGCTGGCGGCCTTCCAGTACTTGATCACGCAACGGTGACGAGGCGCCGCCGCCTTGACGGGGCGCCGCCTGGCCGGTCCCCGCCGCGCCGCCGCCTGACTCAGGCGCAGCCGGTGTGCTCGAGGATGAACTCGACCGTGCGGCGCTCGTAGTCGACGCGGTGCGCGAGGCCGCTGATCTCGTGGCCCTCGTCGGGATAGACGACGTAGTCGCACACCTTGCCGCGCGCCCGCAGGTGCTCCGCGACCTCGGCGATCTGGCGTGGCGGGCAGCGCGGGTCGAGGGCGCCGCCGAGCAGCAGGAGCGGCGCCTCCACGTCGTCGAGATGGCTGATCGGCGAGTAGTACTCGAGCTTCGCCCGGTCCTTCTCGATGTCGCCGGTGTTCTCGCGGTCCCACCAGCGCAGGTCTTCGCGGATGGCGGGGTCGATCTGGCTGTCGATGAAGTCGAAGAAGGGCACGCCGGCCACGCCGGCGGCCCACAGATGCGGGAACTGGGTCACGGCGGCCATGGTGTGAAAGCCGCCCCAGCTGCGACCGGTGATGGCGATGCGCCCGGGGTCGCAGCCCATGTGTACGAGGTACTCGTGGGCCGCGGCCACGTCGAGCACCTCGCCCTGGCCCATGAGCCAGCGGTTGGCGAGTTGCCAGCGGCGGCCGTAGCTGTCGCTGCCGCGGTAGTTCGGGTGGATCACGGTCACTCCGGCGGCGACGAACGCCTGGCGCAGCACGTCCCACTCGTTGGAGTGATGCCAGGTGGGGCCGCCGTGCACGATGACGACGCCGGCGCCGTTGGGCTCTTCGGGCTCGACCAGCAGACCCGGCACCTCGGCGAGGTGGTCCCAGCTCGTGAACCAGACCGGAGAGCCGCCGACGAACTCGCGGTCGCGCAGATCGGCGGGCAGGGACTCGGTGAGCTGAGTGAAATCGCCGCTGCCGAGCTCGATGCGAAACAGGTCGGCGGGGTGGTCCGGGCCGCTGAGCACGGCGTAGAGGCTGCTCCCGTCGGTGGAGAACTGCGGGGCGTAGTGGTTGCCGGGGCCGACGCTGTACTCGGTCATCGCCCCGGTGCCCAGGTCGAGGTGACACAGTCCCGTCTCCGCCTCGCAGTCGACCAGAAAGGCGAGACCAGCGCCGTCGGGGGCCCACACCGGGTGGTGGGCGTCGAGCCCGCCCTCCCAGGCCCAGGTCACGGCGCCGCTGGCAAGCTCGTAGACGCCTATCGACGGATGGTCGCCGGGCCCGCCGGCGAAGGCGATGCGGCCGCCTTCCGGCGACCAGGAGAGCTGGCCGGCATGGTATGCGTCGGAGCCGCCGACGACTGCCCGCTCGCCCGCCTCGATGTCCAAGATGAAGATCGCCGTGTCCTGCCCCTGCGTTCCGCTGGTCACCGCCAGCAGCGTCCCGTCGGGCGACCAGCGCGGCGAGCTCTCCGTGTAGGGGTGGTCGGTAAGGCGCCGGATCGCAGCGCCTCCCGGGCTCGGCGCGGCGGGCATCACGGCGGCGGAGTAGCCGGCGCCGTGCGCGACGGTCAGGGCCAGCCAGGCGCCGTCGGGTGAGAGGTCGAAGTCGGGCAGCGGTGCGAGATCCGGCGTGTCGGGCAGGAGGTTCTCGAGCGCTGCCGTGGAGAGCTCGTAACGGTAGATGTCGTAGCACTCGGAGCCGCGGTCGTCGCAGGAGAAGTAGAGGTAGCGGCCGTCGGGGGAGAACTGCGGGCAGCAGCAGCGGTCGTCGAGCGCTCCAACACGAAGCGGCTCGCCGCCGGCGACGTCGAGATGGTAGATCTGCCAGTCGCCGTCGCGATACCACTCAAAGGCTACGCTCGCGCCGTCCGGCGACAGCGCATACGGCCGGTAGTCCTCGCCGACGGACGGTGAGGCGGCCAACTGCTCGATCAGTGTCGTGCCCACCGATGTCCCTCCTCGCTACTCTCACCATGACGGGCGACGATGCGGGTGAGCCCCGGACGCGCGGGTCTCCCGGGGCGTCATCGGCACAGTGTAGCGGTTCGGCGGCGGCGTCGTCATCTCAGCCCTGGGTATGACGACGCCGGTGGACCGGCTCGCTACGATGGTCGCGCCACGATCACCTTCCTCCCGCGCCACCGGCGCCGGCGGCGATCAGGGCCGTCGGCTCACGATGATGGTCCCGACCCGTTCCCGACCCCGGAGGTGAAGGCGATGCGCGTGTCTGCTTGCGTGGCCAGCCACCCCGCTCCCGTCGCCGATGTCGGCGTCCACATCGATGGACTGCATCGAGCCCGCCTCACGCACGCCCCGACCAATCCGTTGGTGTGACAGAAGCCCCCACCCCCAACCTCCCCAGGGGGGCCGGCGGCCCGCACTCGCGGGTCGCCGGCCGGGTCTCTCGTGATCCTGATCTGCTGTACCACGCCGGTGCATGCGCGATGGTCGCTCCGGCGGCCGTCGTCGCCGAGCCGGACGCGCTGCTGCGACTGCTCGTCGTGCCGGCGGTCACCGCGCTCGGCTTCACGATCGAGCCCGGATCGGGGCCGCCGGGCGGGCCGGCGCGCCGGCCGGCGGAGCGCGCCGGCGGCCCTCATGCGGCGGCCGCTTCACGCGCCGCCGCGGTGTTCGTGTCGCTCGACCAGCCGGCCAACTGCCGCCGCGTCGGGCCGGCCGCACCGCCGCTCCGAGTCGCCGCGCCCCCCGATCCGGGGACCGCGGCAGCCACCCGGTCGCTGATCGTCGGCTACGGCACGGGGCCGCTCGCAGTGCTCTCCGCGCATCGCGCCCACGGCTGCGCGGACGTCATCCTTCGACTGCGCGACGCCGGCGGGCTGCCCGCGTTCCAGCATCTCCCGGTCGGCGATCCCGTGTCCGCGGCCGGGCTCACGGCCCGCGAGGCGGACGTCCTCGTGCTGCTTCTGGCGGGTCTGACGACGGTCGCCGTCGCGGAGCGGCTGTGCCTCTCGTCGAGCACCGCGCGGAGCCACTGCCGCGCGGTGCTGCGCAAGCTCGGGGCCGGCGACCGGCGGGCGCTGCGCGCCCGGCTCCTCGCCGGGGCGGAGGAGCGCCTCCAAGGGGCCGGCGTCCCCGTCACACCGAGGTTTGCCTAGCCCGGGATGCGAACTTCGCCGAGGAATCGGCCGTGGCGGCCACGGCGTCGGCGCACCATACTAGAGTCCGGGTCGCGAACCCGTGCCGTGGTGCCGGGGCGCTCGCGACCCCTCCGTATCGATCCGCCGTGAGCCGGGGGACGCATGAGCACACCAGCATCGACGGACTCGGCGGCGCGGAGCCTGAAGCGCGCCCGGGTCTGCGTCATAACCGTCTTCCTCATCGTGTTCTTCACCATCTACGTGAACGCGATCAGCCGGAGCACCGAGCTATTCGGCATCGCCGGGTTCGTCGCGCTGCTCTCCGGCCCGGTGCTGTACTACGTGTTCCG
>JBBQFA010000288.1:0-3546 GCA_038321515.1 Thermoleophilia bacterium
TCGGGCCGGGACTGCTGCGCGGTCCCGGCCCGACTCGCACCCGGGGTCGCGCCCATGGGGTGGAACACCCAGCGGCATCGGGTAACGCCGGTTGCGTGCCAGGGTTCCGGAACGGGTGACAGGTTCAGACGCCGCCGGGCAGGCGGCGATCGACAATCTACATTGGGGGGTCGCAATGCCATTGGGAGCAGAAACCACCACAAGTGTCTACTTCAGCGGGTTCTGGCTGATCGTCGAGCTCATACTGATCGTCATGGTCATCGCCGGCTACTGGGCGACGTTCGTGAAGGCGGGAAAGCCCGGCTGGGGAGCGATCATCCCCTTCTACAACATGTACCTCATCATCAAGATCGCCGGCCGCCCCGGCTGGTGGCTGATCCTCATGTTCATCCCATTCGTCAACTTCGTCATCTACATCATCGTGTGCATCGACGTGGCCAAGAACTTCGGGCACGGCTCCGGCTTCGGCATCCTGCTTTGGCTGTTCTCACCGATCATGTACCTGGTGCTGGGCTTCGGCAGCTCGGAGTACAGGCCGGTCACAGGCTGAGCGACTGAACTCGACGCCCCCGCTCCCGTAGCGAGGCGGGGCGTCCGAACGGGCCGGCGGGTGGTATTGCCACCTCCCGCCGGCCCGTTCGCACGTACGGGGGTGGGTCGCGAGTGCGCCGCCCGGCGCCCCCGAGCGCCCGATCCGCCATCGCCCCTGCACGTTTCCCTCACGGGCGACCGGGGCAGGCACTCCCTTATTGGGACCAAACCACTCCGGTTGCCGCGCCCGCCGCGGGACCGTCTCTGTGAGGGACACTATGCGACTCTCGACGACAAGCCTGGCTCGAGGCTCAGCCAGACGTCCGTGGCTGACCTTGGGCGTGTGGGGCGCCGCCCTCGTCGTCGCCGGCGTCATCATCGCCTTCGTGCTGCCTGGCAGCCTGACCGCCCAGTACAGCTTTCTCGGTAATCCCGACTCCAAGCGCGGGCTCGACTTGATGGAACAGCGGCTGAACATGCCGCAGAAGGCCAATGAGGTCGTGATCGTGCGCTCGACGAACGCGAGCGCGAGCGACCCCGCCTTCCGCGCCAACGTCCTCGTGCTGCAGCAGGACATCGCGGCCCTCGGGCCGGGCATCGTGGACAGCGTCGCCAGCGCCTATCGCGGCGGTGACAAGACCTTGATCTCCGCCGATGGCCACACCCTCATCCTGCCTGTGGTCATGGCCGGCGACCTCACGCAGGCCGACAAGAACATCGACAAGGTCCACGACATCGTCCACGCAGCCGACGGCAAAGGCGGCTTCGACACCCTCGTCACCGGCACGGCCAGCATCAACAGCGATTTCAGCCACACCGCGGAGAAAGACCTGCGCAAAGGCGAGGGCATCGGTGTGCCCATCGCTCTGGTCATCCTGCTGGTCGTCTTCGGCGCCGTGATCGCCGCGGGCCTGCCCATCGTTCTCAGCCTGATCGCCATCACCCTGGCGGTCGCGCTCACAGCGCTGGTCGGCCAGACCTTCGATGTCTCCGTGTTCGCGATCAACATGGTGAGCATGATGGGCCTGGCGACGGGCATCGACTACTCGCTGTTCATCATCTCGCGCTTCCGCGAGGAGCGGGCCGGCGGGCGCGACAAGATCGACGCGCTCGCCGTGACCGGCGGCACCGCGAGTCGCGCCGTTCTCTTCAGCGGCTTGACCGTCGTACTGGCGCTGTTCGGCCTCGTGATCGTGCCGACCAACATCTTCGCTAGCCTTGCGATCGGCGCCATCCTCGTCGTGAGTATGTCGGTGATCGCCGCCCTGACGCTGCTGCCGGCCGTGCTCAGCCTGCTCGGCGACCGCGTCAACGGCCTCAAAGTGCCGTACCTCGGCCGGCGGCTGCTGGACGGCAAGGCCAAAGGCCGTCCTTCCTGGATCGCCCGGGTGGCGCAGCGCGCGATGAAGCGTCCTGTGCTGGCCCTGGTCATCGGCGTCGGCGTCCTGCTGCTCTGCGCGTACCCCGCCCTCGACATGAAGACGGGGGTGTCCGGCGTCAGCAGCTTCCCCAACGGCTTTGACAGCAAGCAGGGCTTCGCCGTGCTCGACCGGCAGTTCTCGGCCGGCAGCGTCAGCCCCGTGCAGATCGTCGTGGACGGCCCGGTGAACACGCCGGCCGTCCAGTCCGGCATCAAGCGCCTCACGAGCGAGCTGGCCGCCGACAAGGCGTTCGGCCCGGTGCAGACGCAGACGGCCAAATCGGGCACGCTGGCGTTGCTCTCCGTGCCCGTGAACGGCGAGGCCGTCGGCGATCTCGCGACGGCCAAAGTGCGCGAGCTGCGCGCGACGCTCGTCCCTGCCGCGTTCGCCGGCAGCGGCGCCGGGGTCTACGTGACCGGCCAGACCGCCGGCAACGTCGACTACATCGACATCGTCAACCGCTACTTCCCCTGGGTCGTGGCGCTCGTCCTCGGCCTGAGCTTCCTTCTGCTGCTGGTCGCCTTCCGCTCCATCGTCATCCCGGCGAAGGCGATCCTCATGAACCTGCTCAGAGTCGGTGCCGCCTATGGACTGATCACCCTGGTGTCCCTGAAGGGCTGGGGCGCCGGCGTGCTCGGCTTCCAGCAGGTCCCCGTCGTCGAACAGTGGGTGCCACTGTTCCTTTTCGCCGTGCTGTTCGGGCTCTCGATGGACTACCAGGTGTTCCTGCTGAGCCGGATCAAGGAGGCTTGGGACCGCACCGGCGACAACACGCTGGCGGTCACGGAGGGCGTCGGCGCGACGGCCGGCATCATCACCGGGGCGGCCCTGATCATGGTCGCCGTGTTCGCGGGCTTCGCCGCCGGCGACCTCGTGATGTTCCAGCAGATGGGCTTCGGTCTCGCAATCGCGGTGCTGCTCGACGCGACGCTGATCCGGACCCTGGTGGTGCCGGCGGCGATGAAGCTGCTCGGCCGCTGGAACTGGTATCTGCCCAGTTGGCTCGAGTGGCTGCCGCACCTGAGCATCGAGGGCGCGCCGAGCCTCCAGCCGGCGCCCGCGCCGAGCGGCGGGCCGGACGGCCCGCAGGGCACGCCGCCCGAGGAGCCGGCATTCGCGGCGCGGCCGCCTGAGGAGCGCGCCGCCTGAGGCGCGATGGTAGGGTTCCTCCCGGACCAGGAGGAAGCCGCATGACCGACCATGAGACCGACAGCGCGGCCGGCGCAGCGGGCCGCGCCGCCGCAGAGCCAGGGGTCGCCCCGCAGGCCGCCGTTGAGGCGGCAGCGATGGCGGCCACCGTGGCCGCCCCGCCCTTCGCAGCCCAAGTCGACACCCCGGCGCTGATCCTGGACAAGGCCCGCCTCGAGCGGAACATCCGCAAGATGGCCCAGTTCGTGGCCGGCGGACCGGCGAAGCTCCGCCCGCACGCCAAGACGCACAAGTGCGTCGAGATAGCGCAGCTGCAGCTCGACGCCGGCGCCGCCGGTATCACCTGCGCCAAGGTCGGCGAGGCCGAGGCCCTCGCCGCAGGCGGCATCCCCGACATCCTCATCGCCAACGAGATCGTCGGCGCGCTCAAGATCGCGCGCCTCGT
>JBBQFA010000289.1:0-3516 GCA_038321515.1 Thermoleophilia bacterium
GCTGATGACGCCGTTGCCGGGCGGAAGCGTGCCCCCGAGCGGCGCGAAGACCAGCGGCGCCGGCGTCAGGAGCTCCTTCACCGCCGAGGCGTGGACCGGACCGGTGGCGTTGTGGCCGTGCAGCGGCGTCGCGAGCGCCAGGGCTGCCGGCGCCGCACACAACAGGACCGCGACGCACGTCGCCGCGAGGAACAGACGTCTCATGCTTCTCCCCCTTAAATCGCGCGGACCGAAGGCCCGCCGTCCTGATCGATACTACCCCAGTTCGCCGTCGGCGATGACGTCCCCGGCTCAGCAAAGTGTAGCTGGTGCTGGCGACGGTGGGCGGTCCGAGCGTTACTCGGCTGCCGTTAGTGGGCAGGATTATTGAGACGCTGCATCTACTTCCCGGCCCCCCGCTCCGGAAGCTGCAGCACATCGATGGGAGGACTCCCATGGGCCAGGTCCACCCGCTGCCGACACAGTCGAAAGGTCATCCTGTGACGGTGACTTGCCCTCCCGCCGAGGTGCGCTCCATCGACAGCGCCCACTGCGGGCTGTGCGGCGCCAAGCTCGGCGCGCGGGCGCTCCGCTATCATGTGGTCTCGCCGCAGCACTGCGACACCATCACTGTGTGCCACACGTGCCGCAAGGCGGCCCTGAGCGAAGGGTACAGGCCGGCCGAGTGAGCCGCCGCCGGCCCGTTCGCTCTGCGACGATGGGAGCCCACGGGCTCCCGTTTGCTACAATCACTCCTCCTGCGACCCCGACGTTTCTCACACGGTGATGCCCATGCGCCTTCTCGATGCCTGTGCCCGCAAGCCGGTCGACGCCACGCCCGTTTGGCTGATGCGTCAGGCCGGGCGCTACCTGCCCGAGTACCGCGCCATCCGCGAGAAGATGAGCTTCGTGGAGATGTGCCGGCGCCCGGACGTGGCGGCGGAGGTCACGTTGCAGCCGCTTCACCGCTTCGACCTCGACGCCGCCATCGTCTTCGCCGACATCCTGTTGCCGCTGGAGCCCATGGGTATCGGCTTCCACTTCAGCAAGGACGACGGGCCAGTCATCGAGAAACCCATCCGCGGAGCCCGTGACCTGGAGGGCGTGCACGGCATCGACGCCGCGTCCGACCTGCAGTACGTCATGGACGCGATCCGGCTCGTGCGCCACGAGCTCGCCGGCAAGGTGCCGCTGATCGGCTTCTCCGGCGCGCCGTTCACGCTGGCCAGCTACATCGTCGAGGGTGGTCACTCGCGCAACTACGCGCACGTCAAGAAGATGATGTTCGAGGACCCCGTCACCTTCGGGCGGCTCATGAGCCTCATCTCCGAGGTCGTCGTCGACTACCTCAAGGCACAGATCGCCGCCGGCGCCCAGGTCGTGCAGCTTTTCGACTCGTGGGTCGGCTGGGTGAGCCCCTACGACTACGAGCTGCTGGTGCTGCCGCACGTGCGCTACGTCGTCGACCGGGTCAAAGGTCTCGGGGCCCCGGTGATCTACTTCGCCAACGGCGCCTCGGCGATGCTGCACCACGTAGCCAAGGCCGGCAGCGAGGTCTACGGGGTCGACTGGCGTATCGAGATCGATCGTGCCTGGGACCTGCTCGGCGACGTCGCCGTGCAGGGTAACCTCGACCCGATCACGCTCCTCGGGCCGCCCAAGGCGATCGAGGAGCGCGCGGCCGACGTGCTGCGCCGCGTCGCGGGCCGACCGGGCCACATCTTCAACCTCGGGCACGGTCTCATCCCGCAGATCCCTCCCGACAACGTCAAGTACCTGGTCGACGCCGTGCACCGCCACACGGCCGCGGCGATCTGAGCGGCGGCGACGGACGTGTCGCGATGACCGAGAGCCTGGTCGACGTCGCCCTGCTCGCCTACGGCGGACCGGAGCGCCCGGAGCAGATCCTCGACTTTCTCCAGCGCCTCATGGGGCGCACGCCCGACCCGAGGACGGTCGCCGTCGTGCAGGAGCGCTACGCGCTCATCGGCGGCGCGTCGCCGCTCCCGGCGATCACGGTCCGGCAAGCGGCCGCGCTGCAGGCGAAGCTGGCCAAAGCGCTCTCCTTCCCGGTGCGCGTGCGCCCCGGTTTCCTCTACACGGAGCCCACCGTCGCCGACTGCGTGCGCAAGCTCGACGGCCACGAGGTCATCGCGGTGCCACTCAGTCCGTTCGCCTCACGGCTCACCAGCGACAAGTACCGGGCGCAGTTGACGGCCGCGGAAGACTCCGCCGGCGGTGGCCGCGGCCGCGAGATCCCTCTGCTCGAAGGCTGGTACGCGAACCGCGGCTTCGTGCAGGCGATCAGCCGCCGTGTTGCGACGGCGCTCGACGGCTGCGACGTCAACGAGTGGGCGGTGCTCTTCACGGCGCACAACGTGCCCGCCGAGACGATCGCCGCGGGCGACCCCTACGTGGACCAGCTCCAGCAGACCATCGCTCAGCTGGTGCCGGCGATCATGCCCGGCGACTGGCGCTTCGCCTTCCAGAGCAAGGGGCGCGGCGGCGGCGAGTGGCTCGAGCCCGAGGTCGACCACACGGTGCGGATGCTCGCCGAAGAAGGCTGGAAGAAGATCCTCGTCGTGCCCGTCGGCTTCGTCAGCGACAACGTCGAGACGCTGTACGACCTCGACATCGTGCTGCGCGAGCAGATCGAGAACCTCGGCATGGAGTACCGGCGCTCCGCGGCACCCAACGACTCGCCGCTCTTCATCCAGGCGCTCGCGGACGTGGTCATCGAGTATCTGGCACGGCGGCCGGTCGGGCAGGCCCTGCATCCGCCGGACGGTCCGCGTGACCACGGTGGGTCGTGACTCTGGTGGATGACGTGTCCCAAGGCGGCGCCCGGGCCCTTCCGCAGAACGGTTCAGCCGTCCGACCCGGTTCCGACCAGCCCTTTCGCATCGTCGTCATCGGTGGCGGCATGGCCGGTCTTGGCGCGGCGCGCGTGCTCGAGCAGGCCCGTGCTCAGGATGCCTCCGTCGACTGGCACTTGTACGAGCAGGATCCGCGCTTGGGCGGCAAGGTCCACACCGTGCGCCGCGACGGGTTCGTGGTCGAGGGCGGCCCCGACTCGGCGATCATCGAGAAGCACTGGCCGATCACGCTGGCCCGCGAGCTTGGCATCGGCGACCGCTTTCAGGATTCGAACGAGGACATCCGCAAAAGTTACGTGTACACGCGCGGGCGCCTGCACGAGCTTCCCGAGGGCATCATCCTCATGGTCCCGACGCGGATGGTGCCGTTCGCCATGAGCGGGCTGATCAGCTGGCCGGGCAAGGTCCGTATGGGGATGGATCTGATCCTGCCGCGCGGCGGCGCCGCCACGGGCGGGCCGGTGAACGCCGTCGGGCCGGCCGCCGACGAGAGCCTCGGCGACTTTGTGCGCCGGCGCCTCGGCAAGGAGGCGCTGCAACGCATCGCCGAGCCGATCGTCGCCGGCATCCACGCCGGCGACCCGGAGCACATGAGCGTGCGCGCGACCTTCCCGATGTTCCTCGAGATGGAGCAGCAGCATCGCAGCCTCATCGTCGCGAT
>JBBQFA010000290.1:0-3510 GCA_038321515.1 Thermoleophilia bacterium
AGCGCCGGCCTCGGCTACGAGGAGGCCGGCGTGCGGCTCGACGAACGCGGCTTCGTCGTCACCGACGAGGGCTGTCGCACGACGCTGCCGGGCGTGTTCGCGGCGGGCGACGTGGCCGGCCCGCCGCTGCTCGCGCACTGGGCTTATCACCAGGGCGGGATCGCGGCCGAGAACGCGGTCACCGGTTCGGAGCTGGTCTGTGACCGTAGTCTCATCCCGAGCTGCGTGTTCAGCTCGCCGGAGGTGGCGAGCTGCGGCCTCACGGAGGACAGGGCCAAGGCCGCGGGCGTCGAGCACGAGGTCGCCCAGGTGCGCTTCAACGGCAACTCGAAGGCCGTCTGCGACGGCGACGCCGACGGCTTCGTGCGTATCGTCTGCGAACCCGGAGGAGGCCGCGTGCTCGGCGCCAGCCTGATCGGGCCGCACGTCAGCGAGCTCGTGCACGAGCTCGCCCTGGCGGCCCACACCGGCCTCACGCTCGCCGACGTCGCCGGCACGATCCACGCCCACCCGACGCTCTCCGAGGCGATCGCGGAGGCCGCGCTCGGCGGCGTCGGCCGCGGCGTTCACAGCCTCTGAGCAGCGGATGAGAGCGGGTGGCATAGCGAAGGATGCCGGGGGCGCTGCGCCGCCCGGCCCCGGCCGCAAGCCGGCCTGGCTCAAGCGTAGGGCGCCGGCGCCGCGGCGGTACCGCGCCACCGGCGCCCTGCTCGACGAGCTCGATCTGCACACCGTCTGCGTCGAGGCGCGCTGTCCGAACAAGGGCGAGTGCTTCTCGGCGGGCACGGCGACGTTCCTCATCCTCGGTGACGTCTGCACGCGCGCCTGCCGCTTTTGCGCCGTCGAGGACGACGGCGTCGGGAGCGGGCCCGCCGGCGCCGCCGAGGGCCGCGGCGCCTGCGTCCTCGACGGGGACGAGCCGCGGCGGGTCGCCGAGGCGGCGCGCCGCCTCGGCCTGCGCCACGTCGTGATCACCAGCGTGACCCGCGACGATCTGCCCGACGGCGGCGCCGCGCACTTCGCAGCGACGGTCGCCGCCGTGCGCGCCGCGGCGCCCGGGGCGACCGTCGAGGTGCTGATCCCCGACCTGGGCGGCGACGACGCGGCGCTGCGCGCCGTGCTCGCCGCCCGACCCGACGTGCTCAACCACAACCTCGAGACCGCCCCGCGCCTGTACCCGGAGGTCCGGCCGCAGGCGCGATACGATCGCTCGCTCGAGCTGCTGACGCGCGCCGCCGCGTGGGCGCGCGACCCCGCGGGGGCGCCGGCGCGGGCGGGCGAGGCTGCCGCGTCGCCGGCGCCCGCTCGCCCGCTCGTCAAGACCGGCCTCATGGTGGGCCTCGGAGAGACCGCGGACGAGGTCGGCGACGTCCTCGCCGATGCCGCGGCGGCGGGGGTCGACGCAGTGACGATCGGCCAGTACCTGCAGCCGAACGCCGGCTGCCTGCCCGTGGCCCGTTTCGTGACGCCCGGGGAGTTCGTGGACTACGAGCGCCGTGGGCGCGAAGTGGGCCTCACGGTGGTCGCGGCGCCGTTCGTGCGCTCGTCGTATCGCGCCGGCGAGCTGCTGGAGCGCGGCCGATGATCGCCGCGCGGCGCCGCGCGGCGACTCCCCGGGACGCGTAGAATGGCCACCGTGCCTCTGCTGCCCACGCCCGCGGTCGTCGTCTTCGACCTCGACTACACACTGCTGCGCCCGAGCGACCAGTTCGAGGCGCCCGGCTACGTGCGCACGGGCGCCCGTTTCGGGCTCGAGCTGGACGCGGCGCGCTGGCCGCAGGCGGAGCGCGCCGCATACACGGACGCGGCCGCGCGACGCGAGGCGACCGGCCTGATCCACGACGACGGCCTGCTGCCGGTGATCGCCCACGCGATCCTCGGGGGTCTGGGCGGCGGCCCGGCGGACGCCGTGGAGCTGACCGCCGCGGCGATCGTCGACGCCTGGTCGCGGGCCGAGAACTTCGGCCTCTACGACGACGTGCTGCCATGCCTCGGGACGCTGCGGGCGGCCGGCATCCGCATGGCGCTGCTCACCAACGCGCTCGGCCACGGGGTCGAGGAGATCGTGGCGCACTTCGCTCTCGACGACTACATGGACGTCGCCGTGTCCAGCGTCGAGACCGGCGCGGTCAAGCCGGCGCCACGCATGTACTCCACGCTGTTCGCGCTGCTCGGCGTGCGGCCGGCGGCGGTCGTGATGGTGGGCGACAGCGTGCAGGACGACGTAGAAGGCGCCGTGGCCGCCGGCGCCGCCGGCATCCTGCTCGACCGCGGTGGCCGGCGCCGCGACGCGGGCGTCCCGCGCCTCGAGTCGCTGGCCGAGTTGCCTGCGGCGCTCGGCCTCTAGCCGCGCCCTCCAGCCGGCCCGGCCCGCTTCGGCGGAAAGTCAAATAAACTTGCCATGGTGTCAAACCTGCTTTACAGTCGTGATGTCAAACATTCCTGACATCACCGTCAGGCGACGCGGGGAGGCGCTCATGCCGTTCGAAGAGAAGATGACGTGGGTGAGCGTGGTGGTCACGGTCCTGGTGCCAGTCTGGTACTTCCTGACCGTCCTCGGCCGCCTGCAGAGTACGACCGCCGCCGAGATCGCCTGGCAGCGTCCGATGATCACCGCCATCGTCGCGACGGTGGTCCTGAGCATCATCGGTGCCATCGTCATGGCGATCGGCACCAGTGTCTCCGCGGAGATCCGGGGCCGAAAGCCGGCCGACGACATCGACCGCAAGGACGAGCGAGACAAGACCATCGGCCGGCGCGGCGACCTGATCGGCTACTACGTCGCGTCCGCCGGCATGGTCGGCGTGCTCGTCCTCACGATGCTGGAGTACGAGTACTTCTGGATCGCCAGCGCGCTCTACCTGTCGTTCGTGGTGGCGACCGTGGTCTCGTCCGTGGTCAAGCTCGTCGCCTACCACAGGGGCTTCTAGCCATGGGCAAGCCGACGAGAGTGACGAACTGCATCCGTGCGCTGCGGTTCGCCGCCGGCGAGATGACGCAGGCTGACCTCGCCGACAAGGTGGGCGTCACGCGCCAGACCATCATCGCCATCGAACAGGGCCGGTACTCCCCGACGCTCGAGATGGCCTTCCAGATCGCCCGCGTGTTCAGGGTCCCGCTGGACGACGTGTTCGACTACCCGAAGGAGGGGTGATGGACAGCATCACCACATGTGCACCCGGCTCCGCATCCCCCGAGCACACCGTCCTGCTTCTCGGCGCCACCGGGCGCACCGGCGGCCGCGTCCTGGACCGGCTTCTGCGCCGGGGGGTCCGCGTGCGCGTCGTGGTCCGGTCCGCTGAGAGGCTTCCCGCGAGCGCCGCCGGCCACCCCAACCTGACGGTGCTGGTGGCCGATCTCCTGTCGCTGAGCGACGAGGAGTTGACGCGGCAGGTCGAGGGCTGCGACGCCGTCATCTCGTGTCTCGGTCACGTCATCAGCCTGCGAGGGGTCTTCGGGCCGCCGCGCGACCTCGTGACCCGGGCGACGGAGAGGGTGTGCCGGGCGATC
>JBBQFA010000291.1:0-3492 GCA_038321515.1 Thermoleophilia bacterium
CCGCCGCTGTCCCGGCGCCCGACCAGCGCGCGGCGTCGGGGGCGCGTCCATAGATCGGAAGCACGGCGTCAGGGCCCCAGACGAGACCGGGAGCGCCGCAGGCGACCGCCCGGCCGATCATCGCAGCCGTCGGGGCGACGACGCCGGCGGCCGGCAGCGCCGACGCCGGCAGCAGCTCACCGTACAGCGCGGCGCCATCGCCTCCCACCACCACGTTGCCGCGGGCGGCGAGCCAGACGGCGAGCTCGGCGGCAGGGACGACGGCGGTATCCTCGACGAGCGCGATAGCGCCGCCGGCGGCCGGCTCGTAGACGGCCGCGAACACTTCGTGCCGGCGGCCGTCGACGAGCGGCACGAGCCGGGTGGCGCGCGGCGCCGGCGAAACCGCCTCGGGTGCGCCGGCCAGCGCGAGCGCCAGGGCCGCCAGCGTGGGCACGCCGGCGAGGCGCACCTCGCCGTCGGCCTGCGCCAGCGCGCGGGCGGTGGCGATGCCGATGCGCAATCCGGTGAAGGCGCCGGGGCCAAGGCCGACGGCGACCGTGTCGACGTCGGCCCAGCCCGCCCCGGCCTCAGTGATGATCTCGTGCACGAAAGGCAACAGGCGTTGCGAGTGGGCAGGGCCCTCGAGCGAAACGCGTTCGGCGACGACGGAGCCGTCGGCGGCGCAGAGCGCCGCCGAGCACGCCCTCGTCGCGGTCTCCAGGGCGAGGATCACGCCGGCTCCTTGGCGGCGGAACCTGCATCTGAGGCGACGCCCTCCCGGACCTCGATACCCGAAGCCGCGGCACCGCCCACCACAGACGCCTCGAGCGCGCGGGCTCCCGACAGGCGCGCCACGCGGCTGCGCGGCGTGCGGTGCTCGAGCTCGATGCGCAGATCAGGCGCCGGCAGAGCGTCGCTGCCGGCCGCCGGCCACTCCACGAACGTCAGCGCCCGCGGCCCGAGGTAGTCGTCCCAGGCGAACAGCTCTGCGTCGGCGCCGCGACTGAGACGGTACAGGTCGAGGTGGTGAAGCTCCTCTCCCGCACGGCCGTGGTAGCTCTGGGCGAGCGTGAAGGAGGGGCTGGTGATGGAACCCCGCACGCCGCGGGCGCGTAGCACCTCACGCACAAGCGTCGTCTTGCCGGTGCCGAGATCGCCCTCGACGGTGACGAGCAGCGGCGGTGCAAGCAGCCCGGCCAGGACGCGGGCGAGCCGGCGCGTCTGAGCCGGCGAGGCGAGGGTGAGCGTGATCATCTAGAAGAGGCCGAGCTGCTCCGGTTCGGCCGGAGCGGAGTCTGCCGCCGGCGAAACGGCCGGCGCGGCCGGCGCGGGGCCCGCCGGCTGCGGAGTGGCCGGAGTGATCGCCGGCGGACCCGCCGCGAAGACAGCCTCAGAGGACGTCGCCACGGTCTCCGGCCCGCGTCCGGGCGGGTCGTCAGGTGCCGGCACGGCCGGCGGCGCGGGCGCCTCTTCGCCAAGCGCGGGCGCCGCCTGAGCAAGTAGCTCAGGCAGCCGCTCGAAGTCCTCTTTGAGGGTCGTCAGCATCGCCGGCGTGTACAGCGCGGCGGCGGGATGGAAGATCGGGTACAGGTACAGCCGGTGACCGCCGATCTCGGTGGCGCGCGGCCGGCCGTGCACCTTCGTGATGCCCGCCTGGTCGTCGCTCAGCAGCTTGGTCGCGAAGTTGCCGAGCGTGCAGATCACCTTCGGCTTGATGATCCCGATCTGCCGCCACAGGTAAGGCCGGCAGGCGGCGATCTCCTCCGGGCGCGGATCGCGATTGTTCGGCGGCCGGCTCTTGAGAACGTTGACGATGAAGACCTGCTCACGGGTGAGGCCGATGCCGGCGAGCAGCTGCTCGAGGAGCTTGCCGGCCTGGCCTACGAACGGCCGGCCCTGCTGGTCCTCGTGGTAGCCCGGCGCCTCGCCGACGAACATGAGGTCGGCGCCGGGGTCGCCGTCGCCGGGCACGCCCCGGGTGCGGGTCGCGTGCAGGTCGCAGAGCGTGCACGCCTCTACCTCAGCGCGGAGCGCGTCGAGGGCGGCGATGGTGTCGTCAGTGGCAGGTGCCACAGGAGGAACTGGCGCAGGAGGAGCAGTTCTTGCCCGCCCCCTGGCCGCCGAGGTTGGACGACGACGAGTGCACGGCGAATGTCGACAGCAGGCGGCGGACATCGCCAGAGCAGCACTCCGGGCAGGCCGGTTTGGTGCCGTTGCGGACCAGCTCCTCGAAGGCGGTTTCGCACTGGTTGCAGCGGAATTCGTAGATCGGCATGGGCGTAGTGTAGCACCGGCCGATTGACCTCGCGCGTGCGAGGCTCTACGCTCAACATGGCCCGGCGCCGAGCCTCGGCAGGCGACCGGGATACCGCCTGTGCTCCACAGGCCGCGGCAGGCATGGTACCGCCCCCCTCGGGCGGACCGCAGCCGGAGAGGTCGTAGGCTTGACCGTCGACGCGTATCGTTTCTGCGTGGTAGGCCCCGGACGTCTCGGGTCGACCGTGCTCGCCGGCCTGCTCGAGGCCGCACTCACCGTCAGCGCCGTCGGCGTGCATGGCGACGGTGACACGAGCCTCTTCGGCGCGATCCCTCACGTGCGCGTGCGGGACGCCGCGCTCGAGGCCGACGCCTGGTGGCTGGCCGTGCCCGACGATGAGATCTACGCGGTGGCCGGCAGGCTGGCCGAGGCCCTGCCGGGCACGCGGCGCCCCAGGGCGCCGCAGCCGCTCGCGATCCACTCCAGCGGCCTCGGGTCCGTGCACCTTTTGAAGCCGCTGTTCGAGCAGGGCGTGCGTGTGATGTGCCTGCATCCGCTACAGACGTTCGCCGGCGAGCCGCGCGCCGAGCTGCTGCGCGACGTGCCGTGCGCCGTCACGGCGCATGAGGAGCGCGACCTCCTGCTCGGCGAGGAGCTCGCCGGCCGCCTCGGCATGAAGCCGTTTCGTCTCGCCGACGAACAGAAGACGCTGTATCACCTCTCCGCGGTCGTGGGCTGCAACCTCTTGGTGGCACTCGAGAGCGAGGCCAAGCGCCTCATGGACGAGGCCACCGGCAAAGACCGTGGCCTCGACCACCTCGGCGCACTCCTGCAGACGACGATGAAGAACCTCCTGGAGAGCGGGGAGCCGGCGCACGCGCTCACGGGGCCGGTGGCGCGCGGCGACGTCGGCACCGTGCGTGCCCACCTGCGCCTGCTCGACCGCGAGAGCCCGCGGCTGGCGCGCACCTACCGCGCGCTCAGCCTCGAGGCGCTCGCGCTGGCCGCGCCGCGCCTCGACGACGAGCAGGTCCGGTCACTCCGGGGCCTGCTCGAAGGAGGCGCGACGTGATCGTCCTCCGTACCGCCTCAGAAGCGCGGGCCGCGCTGCGCGAGCTGCCGCGCCCTCTCGGCTTCGTCCCGACGATGGGAGCGCTGCACGACGGCCACCTCAGCCTGGTCGAGGCGGCAAAGGCGCGCTGCGCGAGCGTCGCCGCCTCCGTCTTCGTGAACCCGGCGCAGTTCGGCCGCGG
>JBBQFA010000292.1:0-3466 GCA_038321515.1 Thermoleophilia bacterium
TGCATCCTCTCGGTCATCCGCCGGCCACCATGGGGAAGATCGAGACCTCATCGTCCGCGGCCAGCGGCGCCTGCAGGCGTCCGGTGTAGGCGACGTTGCGCCCGTTCACCAGGATGATGATCTCGGGATTGAGCTCGTTGCCGGCGAACACGGCGCGCCGGAACGACGTGCCGTAGCGCGCCGCCAGCGTCTCGAGCAGCGGCCCGAGCGTGGCCGGCGGGTCCTCGACGCGTCGCTGGGTCTCGCCCGTGAACGTACGGACGGTCGCGAAGTACTTGACGATCATCGCGCGTGCTCCACTGCGGGGGACGCGCCGGGAGGCTTGCCGGAGCTGCTCGCGCAGCTCGCCGGCCGCCCGGCGCCGGCTCCCGTCAGTGCAGCGTCAGCTCCTTGAGCTTCGCCTTGCTGGGCACGCCCTTCTCGTCCCAGCCGCGCAGCGAGTAGTACTCGGGCAGCATGTCGCCCAGATGGTTGATCTCGCCCTTGGCCGGGCCGGTCTTGATCGGCTCGGTCAGCAGGCGCTCCGGTAGCGTGTCGTCCGCCATCGTGTAGCCCTGCTTGAGGTTCCAGAGGCGCTCCTGGTTCCAGATGCGCTCGCCGATCTTGAGGAACTCCTCGAGCGAGTACTCCACGCCGGTGAGCGCCGAGAGCATCTCCGCCAGCTCGCCGCCGCCGATACCGAACGTCGCGAACAGGCAGGCGCCGCTGGAGTCGAGGGCCGCGGTGAGGTTCTGGAACAGGATGTCCAGGCCCGCCTTGCCCTCGGTGACGCGCGGGTCCATCACGGCGCCGTTCTGCAGCACCTCGATGGCGATCGTGTAGCCGCGCACGTGGCAGCCGCCGCGGTTGCCGGTGGCGTAGTTCAGGCCGATACCCTGCACGCCGCGCGGGTCGTAGGCCGGCATCTCCTGCTTCTTGCAGGTCATCGAGTACTCCGGGTGACCGTAGCTCTCGGCGAGTCGGTACGAGCCCTGCGCCAGCTTCGCGCCGAAGCCCTCACCTTCACCCGCCTTGCGCACCATCTCGACCATGGCGGCGACGTTGCCGAACGTGAGCTGCACGCCGTCGGTGTCCTTGGCCGTGATGATCCCGCGCTCGAAGAGTTCCATGGCACAGGCGACGGTCGAACCCATCGAGATCGTGTCGAGCCCGTACTCGTTGCAGAGGTAGTTGGCCTTGGTGATGGCGTCGAGGTCGTCGATGCCGCAGTCGGCGCCGAACGACCAGGCGGTCTCGTACTCCGGGCCTTCGCCGAAGCCCTTGTAGCCCGGAGCATCGACCTTGGTGACCCGGCCGCAGCTGATGATGCAGCTGAAGCAGCCCTTGGGGCGGACCAGCTGCTTGGCGGCTAGAGACTCGCCGCCCGTCTTGTCGGCGGTGGGGAAGTAGCCGTCCTGGAAGTTGCGCGTCGGCAGGGCGCCCGTCTGGTTGAGGATGTTGACGAGCACGTTGGTGCCGTATGCCTTGAGGCCGGCGCCGCCGACGGGATGCTCCTGGATGAGCTTCCGCGACGTCATGACGGCCGCCTTGAAACGGTCGGGATCGGCGACCTGCACGGCTCCTGTGCCGTAGACCGCGATCGCCTTGAGGTTCTTGGATCCCATGACGGCGCCGACGCCGGTGCGGCCGGCGGCGCGGTTCATCTCGTTCATGATGTTGGAGATGAGCGAGAGATGCTCGCCCGCCGGCCCGATGCACGCCACCTTGGCGTCTTCGTCGGTCTCGGCGCGCACCAGATCGGTGGTGTCGTGGGTGTCCTGCCCCCAGATGGCTGCCGCGTCGCGGATCTCGACCTGGTCGTCGCGGATCCACAGGTACGACGGCTTGGCTGCCTTGCCCTCGATGATGACGGCGTCGTAGCCGGCGTACTTGAGCTCGGGGCCGAACGCGCCGCCCGAGTTGGAGGCCGCGATCACGTTGTTGAGGGGGCCTTTGGTGACCACTTCGTAACGCCCCGCCGAGGGTGCGAACGTGCCCGTGAGCGGGCCGGGGGCGAAGATCATCTTGTTGTCGGGACTCAGGGCGTCGGTCTTGGGATCGAGCTCGTCGGTGATGATGCGGCCGCCGAGGCCGCGGGCTCCCAGGTAGTCGTGAGCCATCTTGATGTCGGTCGCCTCGCGGGTCACCTTACGCCTGGTGAGGTCGACGCGGAGGATCGTGCCGGTCCAGCCGTACATCTCAGCTCACCTCCTGGAAGGCATCCTTGAACTTGGCCGCGTAGGCCTTCTTGCGCGAGCGCACCTGCTGCTCGTCGTCCACGAACTCGAGCGCCCCGTTGGGGCAGAAGGCCACGCATTCGGGCGCGCCCTGGCAGTTGTCGCACTTGAAGATGCTGCTCGAGGCGGCGTCGTAGCGGGCGTTGCCGAACGGACAGGCGATGGTGCACATCTTGCAGCGGATGCAGGTGCCCGCGTCCCAGTCCACGAGGTTCGCCATCGCGGTGCTGCGATGCATGGCGCCTGTGGGGCAGACGGTGACGCAGGCGGCGTCGTCGCACTGCTGGCACATCATCGGGACGGACATGCCTTCGCGCTCCCAGGTGTAGGCCTGGACGCGCGAGGCTCCCGGGCGGAACTGGCCCTCGTGCTCGAACGAGCACGCAAGCTCGCAGTTCCGGCAGCCGGTGCACTTGTCAGGATGGATCATCAGGACCTTTGCCATGGCGTCTCCTTGGGCGAGGGGTGCACGGGACGAGACGGCGCGGCCTCACGGCGGCGACCGTCGATGGCTGCTGGCGGAGGCAGGGCGTAGGCGGGGCCCGTGTTCGCGGCGTGCCGCCCGGAAGTGGAGAGGCTCCCGGTGAGGATGCGTTTCAGCTGTGCCTGGTACCCGCGCCCATTCATCCGGGTGTCCACGGCGTCCTCTCGTCGTCGGCACGTCAAACGCCACGTGCCACGAGGCGCGCTGCCAGTGTACCGAACGATGGCGGGCACCGGAAGCCGTTGCGTGGTCCGCACGGCCGGAGGGCCCCCCGCAAACATCCGCGCAGGAGTAGGATTCTGGGGACGGAGTCCACCAGCCGAGGAGACCGATGAAGAGAGCGCTCGTGCCGCTGGTCGTCGGATGCGGTCTGGTCGTGATCGTCGCGCTCGTGCTCTACCTGTAGCTCCCCGCTGGGAGCGCGGCGCAGGCATCCCGTCGGCCCGCCCGGGCGACGCGAGGTCGGGCGGCGTGTACACTAGAAAGACTCGCCCGGCCGGCGAAGCGCCGCCGGGCCTTTGAGCGTCAGCTCTCCGCCACCCCCAACAGAAAGACCACGACTGTGCACGCCGCCGACACGATCCGTAACCTCGCCATCATCGCCCACATCGATCACGGCAAGACCACCCTGATCGACAGCATCTTCCGTGCCGCGCACGTGTTTCGCGAGAGCGCGCACGTCGACGAACGCGTGATGGACAGCAACGACCTCGAGCGCGAGCGCGGCATCACCATCCGCTCCAAGCACTGCACGGTGGAGTGGAAG
>JBBQFA010000293.1:0-3452 GCA_038321515.1 Thermoleophilia bacterium
TGCAGGACGGTGTGGATCTGGCGCTGGCTGACGTGGTCGAACAGCGCGTAGTACGTGTCGGGGCGTGACTGGCTGCGCGTGAACTGCGCGAGGTCGACGGTGTGGCCCGCGGCCGTCGCCGCCCGGGCCTGCTCGCCGTCAATCGCCAGCAAGGCCGCCGTCGCGGGCACACTGCCGTCGCTGCAGATCTCGGCGATGTCCTGCGGGTAGGTCCAGAGTGAGAAGGCGAGCGGCGTGCCTCCCACCTCACTGAGCACGAGGCGCACCCCAGGCTCTACTTCACCGGTGAAGTCGAAGTGCCGCCGGTCGGCGCCGCGCGCGACCTCGACGACACTCTGGACGCGGTGGATCTTCTCGCCGAACGAGGCGGGTACAGGTCGTGCCATGACGGCCCTCCTTGACACTCCCCTGAAGCCTTCCGGAGCCCTGGGGACGTTGCACGCTTTCGCTCCAGCCTTTCCCACGCCGCGAGAGCAGTAAACCATTCAGTGATAGTGCAAAGGGTCGGCGCCGGCGTCGGCCTCACCCGGAACCGAACCCGCCTCCGCCGCCTCCGCCGCCTCCGCCGCCGGAGAACCCGCCGCCACCGCCGCTGCCCGAAGACGACGACGACGTCGCCACCGACACGGCCTCCCCGAAGCTCTGGTGCATCTCGCTGAAGGCCGAGAGGCCACCGCCGTCGCCGGGCATCGCGAACCAGAGGAAGTACGAGGTGCGGAAGGCCGGGTCGTCGATGACCTCAGGCACCTTGATGGTCATCGCCTTGGTGACCTGGTCGGCGATGCCGAAGACCACGGCGTACACCAGGAACTGCTCCCAGAGGACCACCGCGTCCGGCGGCTTCTCCTGCAGGCGACCGAAGTCCTTGAGGTAGCGCTCGAGCGCCGCGTACTGGGCGTGCAGCTCCGCGGCATCTTGCGAGCGCCGCTTGATCGCCCGCGCGAGGAAGACGAGCCCGATGCAGATGGGGATACCGAGAAAGAACCACCACCAGCCGCCGAAGACCGCCGCGGCGCCGGCGGCCACCGCGCCCACGAACGAGAACGCCGCGCCGGCGAACGCCATGCGGTCCGCGGTCGGGTCGAGGTACTTGCGGCGTTCGCCCTCGTGCTTGGTCATCGTCGTCCAGTTGCTGTAGCCCTTGGCGAACGTCGCGCGTTTGGCCTTCGCCAGCGCTTTGAGCTCGCTCAGCACCAGGGTCGGGCTCCCGGCGATGTCGTGAAAGAGGAACGTGGCCAGGTCCCGTTCGTAGGGCAGCAGCTCCTCGAGCCGCTCGTCGTGGAGCGTGAGCTGGTAGCTGGTCGTGTCGTTCTTGCCGAACAGCCGATTTTTGTGGACCGAGACTCGCTCAAGGTCGATCACCTTGCGATTCACGAGGTCGAGCAGGGTCGCCGTCACGTCGTCGCGACCGATCGTGCCCATGCGCCAGATGAAGGCCGCCATGGCCGGTGGCACCGGCGGCTGCGGCAGGTCTCGCAGATACTGTGCCTGGAACTGCGTCTTCGGCTCGCGCCCGTACTTGATGTACAGCCACAAGACGAGCACGAGGGCCAGCAGCGGGAAGCCGACGCCGACGATGCCCCAGAGGATGACTCTGACGCGCGCCCAAAGCCGGTCTCTGTTGGCCGCGTCGGCCAGCGCCTTCTCCTCGCTCAGCGCCTGCTGCAGCCTCGGCGTGGTGACCGGCGCGGCCTTGCTGAGCACGTCGGCGGGGAACAGGATGCGCCCCTCGACGAAGGTGTTCGCCGGCAGGGGACTGACCGTCATGCGCACGCTGGCGTCCGGCTGGATGCTCACATCACCCCAGAGCGGGCCGTGCGCCCAGGCGCGGACCTGGTCGCGGGCGACGCCCTCGGGCAGGCGGACCGTCACGGTGACGTCGTCGGAGGCGATGTCGGCCTGGTCGCCGACGAACTGCCAGTACAGCTCGGCGGTGTCCTGCCAGCGCTGGGCCGCACCGCGGGCGACGTAGTCGACGGCGAACACCGCAGTGGTGTCGGTGACTTCAAAATTGAGCTGCACGCGCACCGCGCCACCGTCGAGGGCCGTGTAGGTGCCCGGCAGGTTCGCGTAGGCGTTGTCGGCCAAGGTGTACGGCACACTGCCCGTGCCGTCGGAGCCCGGGCCGCTCGCCCCGTTGACGTCGATGCCTGTGGACCCTTTGGTGGAGAGGTCCCAGTACACGTAGTGGAAGGTGCCGGAGTAGGAGAGCGTGCGTGCTTCGTGGACGCGCAGGTCGCCGTTCTTCAGGACCTGCGCGTCGATGGTCACCGACGTGATGCTGTAGCTCTTGGCCGCCGCGGGGCCGGCCGCCATGGCGGCCACTCCGGCGGCCACCAGCAGCAGGCCGAGCAACAGAAGTAGCGATCGCGGCGGCGGCCACCTGCGGCCTGCCGGCCTCATCATCGACACCCGCCTTTGCATGTGCCCTCCCGCTGTCCGCGCGCCCCGAGGCGCTTCGGCACGCCGCTCCGGCGCGCCTCGCTCAAACTGTACCACCGGCCGTGCTCGCCGGAGCACGACTGCCAGTCGTAAATCAAGATTACATCCGTCCTGATTCGGGCAGACTGAACATAGAGTCACCTGCAAAGTAGCCGGCTGCAGAACTCCCATCATGGTCTCCGTAACGGGGCGCCCGTCAGGGCGCCCCTCCCGCATCCGGGGCCAGCCGCGCGCCCACTCCCCGCATCGTCTGCACGCCGTACGCCGAGGTCGGCTGCCCGTCGGCGATCACCGCCACGCTCCAGCGGTCGCTGCCGCGTTCGAGACGCGCGGCCTGCAGAAGCAACTCGCCGCGCGGGCTGTGGATCCACCCGTCCTTCCAGAACACGCGCCAGCCGCGCTCCAGCGCCGCCTGTGGGATGCCCCAGCCACGGTAGCGCCCGCGCTCCGACAGCAGCTTGTCGGCGTAGGCGCGGCGGGACAGGGGCACCAGCTTGTCGGCGACGAGAAAGAACCGCGCCTGGTCGGCGGCCGTCACCTGCGAGAGCGCCCAGGCGCCGGCAGGCACGAAGTGCTTCATGCCGGCGGCCCGCGCCAGCTCCGCCAGGCCGCCAGTGCCGACGGCGGCGAACACGCGGTCGGTGGCCGCCTCGTCCGAGCCTACGATCATGCGTGCGAGCCGGAAGCGCCACGCAGTCGTCAGGCCGACGGGCGAGCGCAGGAACTGCACCAGAAGCATCGCTTTCACCAGGCTGGCCGAGTTGGAAGGCCGCTGCAAGCCGTAGCCGTGCAGCCGCCCGCGCGTGTCGATGATCGCGATCGCCGTCACCCCTTGCCGGCCGCGCAGCCAGCGCTCGGTCGCGACGATGGCCGCGGGGGCCGGCAGAGCCGGGCCGGGGGGCGGCGCCCCCGGCGCCGCAGCGCGGGGGGCGGGTGGCGAAGAAGCCGGGGGGGCCGCGGGCCCCCCACCCCCCCCCCCCCCCGGCGCGCACCCCCGCGAGCGCGACGCC
>JBBQFA010000294.1:0-3435 GCA_038321515.1 Thermoleophilia bacterium
CGACGACGCCGGCTACACCGACTCGAACGGCGACGGCATCCGCGAGTACAAGGGCAAGAAGATCAAGCTGCGCCTCATGGCGCGCACGCAGTCGCCCGAGAGCCAGTCGGAGGGCAAGCTGATCGCCGGCTGGTTCAAGGACTGCGGCCTCGACATCACCTACAGCGTGATCGAAGACGGGGCCCTCTCCGACGCCCTGTACAACTACAACAAGGCCGGCGCCTACGCCCCCGACTACGACATCTACCTGTGGAGCTACGCCGGCTACGCCGACCCCGGTGACACGCTGGCATCGTTCACCACCGCCCAGATCGAGTGGTGGAACGATCCCTGCTGGTCGAACGCCGAGTACGACCGGCTCAACGAGGAGCAGTTCAGCCAGGTCGACAAGGCGGCGCGCCTGGACACGATCCACCGCATGCAGCAGATCTTCTACGACCAGAGCCCGCAGATCCCCATGACGTATCCCGACACTCTCGAGATCGCCAACACCGACAAGTGGGACGGCTGGGTGCCGTTCCTGAGCGGTCTCTCGTTCCTCAACGCCTTCAACATCGACAGCTACGTGAACCTCAAGCCGAAGGCCGCCGCCGAGGCCACCAGCGGATCGTCCTCGACCACGTGGATCATCCTCGGCGTGGTCGCCGCCCTGGTCTTCATCGTGGTGATCTTCGTGCTCGTGCGTCGCGGCAAGGGCCGCGCCGTCGAGGAGTAGATCCGAGCGACCGGCGCTCAAGACGCCGCTCGCTCAGGCGGTGACGCCTACCTCGGCGAGATCGTCGACGACGACATCGGCGCCGTGTGCGGCCAGCTCCGCCGCCTGGCCGAGCCGGTCGACGCCGATCACGAGGGCGAAGCCGCCCCGGCGCCCCGCTTCGACGCCGGAGAGGGCGTCCTCGACGACCACGGCGCGCCCCGGCTCCGCCGCGCGCCGGGTCCGCGGCCTTGACCGGCGCGCTCCACGTGAGACGATGGTGCGGGAGCGTGGCCGCGGTCGGATGATATGGGGGCCGGCAGCGGTGCGCGTATCATCTGCCAAGGGGGGGCCATGACTCGTTCGGGACGCATCCGTCCGGCACTCGTGTTGCTGCTCGCTGCTGGAGTGCTCGCGCTCGGCCTCATCTGGGGCCTCGCGGTCGCGGTGGCGGACTCGCCGTCGCCGGCCGCTTCGCCGGACGCCGGCAAGGTCGTCTACAAGGTCGGCATCCTGGGCGAGCCCGACAACCTCAACCCGTTCATCGGCTACCTGTGGTCGTCGTTCGAGATGTGGTACCTCGCCTACGACCCGCTGGTGGGCTACGACTACGGCGAGCTCAAGCCCATCAAAGGCGAGGACTCTCCCGGCCTCGCCACCGACTGGTCGGTCTCGCCGGACGGCAAGACCTGGACCTTCACCATCCGCAGCGGCGTCAAGTGGCAGGACGGCCAGCCGCTCACCGCCGCCGACGTCGCCTTCACCTACAACTACGTCATCAGCAACGACCTCTCGAACTTCACGACCTACACCGAGGGCATCACCAAGGCGACGGCGGTCGACGACACCACGGTGCGCTTCGATTGCTCGCAGCCCAAGGCCAACATGCTCAACGTGTGGGTGCCGATCCTGCCCGAGCACATCTGGTCGAAGATCTCGGGCAAGGACGCCGCCGCCAAGTTCGCCAACAAGCCGCCGTTCGTCGGCTCCGGGCCGTTCCAGGTCGTGGAGTGGAAGAAGAACAGCTACGTGAAGCTGGTGGCGAACCCGGACTATTGGCGCGGCGCCCCCACGATCGACGAGCTCTACTTCGAGTACTTCACGAATGCCGACACGATGACCCAGGATCTCAAGTCCGGGGTCATCGACGGCGCCACCGGCCTGCTCGACGCCCAGTACCGGCAGCTCCTCAACGAGCCCGGCATCGAGGCGCGCACCGTGCACGTCAACGGCTTCGACGAGCTCGGCTTCAACTGCTACACGGGCCCGAGTCGCGGTAATCCGGTGCTCACGGACGCGAAGTTCCGCCAGGCGCTCAACTACGCGGTCGACAAGGACAAGATCTGCACCCTCGCCTACGGCGGCCACGCCCTGCCCGCCACCACCGTGATCACCGCCGACTACTACAGTGATCCCGACTGGCACTGGGAGCCGCCGACCGACGTCGTCTACGGCTTCGACCTCGAGGTCGCGAAGCAGAAGCTCGACGAGGCCGGCTACACGGACACCAACGGCGACGGCGTGCGCGACTACAAGGGCAAGCCGATCGAGCTGCGCCTCGCCTCGCGCTCCGAGTCGCAGATCAGCCAGAACGTCGGCAAGCTCCTCGCCGGCTGGTTCAAGGACATCGGCCTCAAGATCGACCTGTCGACCATGGACGACGGCGCCCTCACCGACCTCATGTACGCGACCAAGGACGGCGAGTTCAACCCCGACTACGACCTGTTCCTCTGGGGCTGGTACAGCGACCTCGACCCCGGCTCCGTCCTCGGCTACTTCACGACCGGCCAGATCAACTCGTGGAGCGACTGCGCCTGGTCCAACGCGGAGTACGACAAGTTCTTCTCCGAGCAGAACCGCACCATCGACCCCACGGCGCGCAAGGCGCTCACCGACCAGATGCAGCAGATCCTCTACGAGGAGTCGCCGTACATCATCACGGCCTACTCCAACGATCTCGAGGCCTACAACGTCGACAAGTGGCAGGGCTACGCGGCCTCGCCGAGCAAGATCGGCAACGTGCTGTTCCCGCCCTACGGCAACGCCGGCAACGAGAACTTCTTGCGGATCACGCCCAAGACGGCGACGATCGCCGAGAAGAGCGGCAGCGGCGCCGCGCTCTGGGTCGCGGTCGGCGTCGGCGTGGTCATCATCGTGCTGCTCGTCGTGCTCGTGGTGCGCGGCCGGCGCTCGCGGGCGACCGAGGAGTGAGGCGGCGGGCGGCGGTACCTGCGCCCGCCCGCACCCCGCGGGCGGCCGTACCTGCGCCCGCCCGGCCGTACCCTACGCCCGCCGGGTCCGCGTTCGCCGCCGTCTGCTCGTCCCGATCACGCTCCTGGCGCTGCGCCGCGGCCGCGGTAGGTCAGTAGAGGCGTGGGCCGCGGCACCACTGGTGGCACCGCAGACGGCACCACTGGTGGCACCACAGACGGCACCGCAGACGGCACCACAGACGGCACCACAGACGGCACCACTGGTGGCACCACAAGCGAAGCACAGACGGCATGTTCCGCAAGGCCTTTTCAAGCAAGCGTACGTCCAGCTGTACCGTTGGTTGAAAAGCGCCGATCGGACACATGGCGCGCGGCGTAGCAGGCGGACTTTTCAAGCAAGCGTACGTCCAGCTGTACCGTTGGTTGAAAACACGGATCGGCACACCTCGCCTGGCGGCGGCGCCGGCGTACACGTTGAGTCGGGTCAGGCCGAAGGTGTCGTGGTGCAGGTAGAGAAAACGGGCGCTC
>JBBQFA010000295.1:0-3427 GCA_038321515.1 Thermoleophilia bacterium
GTCGATGCTCTCTTCTTGCACCACGCGCGCGATCTCGTAGACCGTCTGATGCAGCGCGCCCTGCTGGTCGATCACCGCCTGGCGGCCGTGCGTCTTCGCCGCCAGTTCTCGAGAGCCGGGGAACGTGGTGTGGCACCAGCCGCCGTTGCGCCCGGAGGCGCCGAACCCGGCGATCTCGCGCTCCAGGACGGCGATCCGGAGGTGCGGGTCCGCCTGCTTGAGGTAGTAGGCGGTCCACAGGCCGGTGAAGCCGGCGCCGACGATGGCGACGTCGACCTCGATGGGTCCGGGGAGGGAGTGACGAGGGGCAAGCTCGCCGGGAACGCCATCGAGCCACATGCTGCGGGCGCGGTAGTCGGTCATGTCGGACTCCTTGGAGGATGACTCAATCCTACCAAATCCGTCTTTCCTCCCGGGTTTGCCCTGTGGAACAAACGCAGAGCGAGAACGAGGTGGGAGGTGACCGGATGACAGCAGATCGTTTCGTGCAGGCGTACGAAGGCACGCCGCCGTGGGACATCGGCCGCGAACAGCCGGTGTTCCGGGACTTGGCCGACGACGGCCTCGTCGAGGGCGCGGTGCTCGACGTCGGCTGTGGCACCGGCGAGAACGCCCTCTTCTTCGCCGCCCGCGGGTTCGAGGTCGTCGGCGTCGACGGCGTGGAGGCGGCGATCGCGGCGGCGCAGGCGAAGGCTGCAGCGCGCGGCCTCGCGGCCGACTTCGTGGTACACGATGCCCTCGCCCTTGAGGGACTCGGGCGGCGCTTTGGCACCGTCATCGACTCCGGCCTCTTCCACACCTTCGACGACGAAGAGCGGGGGCGATACGTGGAGTCGCTCGCTGCCGCGACCACGATAGGCAGTCGTGTCTACGTCCTCTGCTTCAGCGAGCGAGAGACCCGGGAGGGCGGGCCGCGTCGAGTGACCCAGGCTGAGCTCCTTGCGGCCTTCGACCAGCCGCCGTTTCGCGTACTGGGCATCGCGGCGACCGAGATGGCGACCAGACTCGGCGGCGGCGGCCGGCAGGCGTGGCTGGCCAGCATCGAACGCGCGGCCAACCGTTAGCCCGCGGGCTGCCCGGTCGCCGGACGGTGGCTCGCGACCGGCTACGGCACCAGCACGAGCTTGCCGAGTGCCGGCCGCTCCATGAGCAGGCGGTGGGCCCGAGATGCGTCCGCGAGCGGAAGCTCGCGTCCGACAACGGGCCGCAGCCATCCCTCTCTGAGGCCGGCTCCGATCGCTGCGTGCGCCGCGGCGACCTCCTGTCGGGTGGCGTTCGGCAGGCGCATGCCGAGCACGGCGCCGTCGGCGTTCATGAGGTCTCGGGGGTCGATCTCCACGCTGCCGCGGCTCCCGACGACGACGACGCGGCCGCGCGGCGCCAGCGCCTTGAGGTCGGCGCCGAGATTGACGTTGGCGAGGAACTCGACGATGAGGTCGAAACCGCGACCGCCGGTGAGCGCCCGGGCGGCGTCCATGTGCGCGGGGTCGCGGTGGTCGATCACACGCACATCGCCCTGCGCTGCGACGACGTCGCTGCCGGCCTCGCTGCCGGCGGTGCCGGTAACGTCGAGGCCGGCGGCGAGGGCGAACTGCACGGCAGCGAGGCCGACGCCGCCGCTGGCGCCGTGGATCAGCAACCGCTCCGACGGCACTGCCGCGCCGCGCTGGAACAGCGCCCGGTAGGCGGTCGCGAACGGGATGCCGAGGGCCGCGCCCTGCGCGTACGAAAGGTCTTCGGGCAGGGCGTGCACGTCGTCCGCGTGGCACAGCGCGTACTCCGCATAGGTGCCGCTGAGCGAGCCGGCTGTGTAGACGCGCGTGCCGGTGTCGGCGCGCACGCCGGCCGCGTCGGACCCCGGCGTGTACGGCAGTGCGGGCAGGCTGCCGTAGGTGCCCGCCCTCACGTAGGCCTCGACGGGGTTGACCCCTGCCGCTTGCACCCGGACCAGCACCTCGCCCTCGACGGGCTCTGGCGCGGGGATCTCCGCGAGGGCGAGGACCTCCGGGTCGCCGAACTCGTGGACGCGGATCGCGCGCATGCGGCTACTCCTCGATCGGGCGGAGCGAGTCGGCGATGCGCACGAGCTCGTCGCGGGTGAGGTCGCCGGCCACGCTGACGCTCACGCGGTCGTCGCGGCCGGTGCTGACGTAGAGATGCGGCCAGTCGGGCAGGCCGAGCACGACGCGGGCGATCTCGCCGCGCAGGCTGCCGTACGTGACCGGGACTTCCGCGGACTCGGTGAGGGCGACCGAGTTCTCGTCAAAGGGGTCATCCGAGCCGGGCGGGTTGTCCCGGCGCCAGCGGCTGACGACGCAGAAGCGGTCGAAGCCGCGCCGGTAGGTGAGGACGACCGTGAGCGAACCGACTTCGCCGCGGTCGACCGGGCGGTAGGCGCCCATGTACGCGCCGTTCACGGCTCCGGTGACGCCGCTCAGCCGGTATCCCTCGGGCACCCAGTCCGTCGCGTACGGAGTGAAGTCCGTGGCTGCGCGGCTCGTGGTACGGCCGGTGCCGGCCGCCGCGGTCGCCGCGCTGGTCGCCGCGAGCCGCCCGAGGCGGGCCGCCTGCCGGAGGCTCATGCGGCGGAACCGCTCGCTCATAGGCAGCAGTCTGTGTTCGGCGTCGGTCTGCAGCGTGAGTGCGCTGCGCGGCACGTCGCCGCCGACGCGCACGTTCTCGATGCGCGTGCCGCTGACGTTGCCGTCGGTGCTCCAGTGCTCGACCACGAGCGGGTACCCTGACTCGGCGTCGACGACGATGTGCGCGGAGCCGTCGTCACCGCTGCCGGAGAGCGGCTCGGGGATGGTGATGGACCACGCCGTCCGGCCTTCATAGGTGACCGGTCTGACCGGCACGTCCGGATCGAGCTCGGCGATCACGGCGCGCGCGTATGCGGCCACACTGCGGTCGAGCACCTGCGAGACGCCCATCCACGGGCTGAAGAACGGCCCCGGGTCGGGCAGGTTTCGGGCCACTTCGGAGTACAGGATCTTGCCGCCGCGATACACGTAGCGACGCGCGACGCGCGCCTTCGCGTCGTAGGTGTAGGCGATGCTCTCGTCGGCCTGGGTGATCTTGTAGTCGCCGCGAGACGTGAACGTGAACGACCCGACCCTGTGCTCGAAGGGGCGCCCGCGTGCCGAGCCGTACTCCACGACGTCGCCGCGGATGCTGCTCAGGTTGGCCAGGGCGTGCTGCACCCTGGCCAGCACCGTGTCGGCGGTGGCCGGGGCGGGCCTCGAGCGCTCGAGGCCGGGAACGCCGGCCCAGCTGACGGCGACGGCCGCGACGATCGCGGACGCGATCGCTGCGGCGGCGGCGAGGCGGACTATGCGGCCCGGCCGCCTCGGGGTCGCGCGGCGCTCGCGCGGCGCCGCGTGACGCGGGCCCGTCGCGGCGACACGGGTGTTCGCCGGCCGCTGCC
>JBBQFA010000296.1:0-3422 GCA_038321515.1 Thermoleophilia bacterium
GTGCCGTCTGGTACGATTCATGCAGCGCCGCGACGACCGGCGCGCGACCACGGAGGATGACCGATGTTCGAGTTCCTGACGCTCCCCGAGCGCACCACCAAGCCGCGCGAGAGTGGCCTCACGCACGTGCTCGACAAGGGCTACAGCCTCGACCAGGTGCGCCAGTTCATGGAGGTCGCGCAGGGCTACGTCGACATCGTCAAGCTCGGCTGGGGCACCGCGGTGGTCACGCCCAACGTCAAGGAGAAGATCGCCCTCTACCAGAGCTACGGCGTGCCGGTGTGCTTCGGCGGCACGTTCTTCGAGGTGTGCATACGGCAGAACAAGCTCGAGGAGTTCCTCGCCGCCGTGCGCGAGTGTGACATGGACTGCGTCGAGGTCTCCGACGGCACCATCGACATGGAAGAAGAGGACAAGCTCGCCATCCTGCGGCGGCTCAGCAAGGAGTTCCGGGTGCTGAGCGAAGTCGGCAGCAAGGACGAATCCGTGGTCATCACGCCGACGCGCTGGGTCGACAGCATCAAGCGCGAGCTCGAGGCCGGCGCCTGGAAGGTCATCACCGAGGGTCGCGAGAGCGGCACCGTAGGCATCTACCGTCCGAGCGGCGACGTCAAGGACGGTTTGCTGGAGGAGATCCGCAACGCGTTCGACACCTCGCAGATCCTCTTCGAGGCGCCGATCAAGAAGCAGCAGGCCTGGTTCATCAAGCAGTTCGGCGCCAACGTGAACCTCGGCAACATCCCGCCCGATGAAGTGATCTCGGTCGAGACCCTGCGCGTCGGTGTGCGCGGCGACACACTGCTCGACTTTCACTGATCGCCACATCCGAACGAGTTCGCCCTTGACCCTCCTCCTCATCCGCCACGGCCAGACCGACTGGAACGTCGAGCCGGCGCGCTGCCAAGGCTGGGCCGAGGTCGAGCTCAACGAGACGGGCCGCGCCCAGGCGCGCGACCAGGGTCGCGCGCTCAGAGAGCGTGACGTCGAGCTGGTCGTCACCAGCCACCTGCTGCGCGCCCGCGAGACCGCCGAGATCATCCATGCGGAGCTCGGCGGCGAACTGCCGTTCATCGTCGACCCTCGACTCGCCGAGGCGCACGGCGGTGACTGGGAGACGCGCCTCTTCACGAAGATCATGCGCGAGGAGCCCGACGCGTGGCGCGCCTACCGCGAGCACCCCGAGTCGTTCCGCTTTCCGGGCGGCGAGAGCCTGGTCGACCAGCAGCGCCGCGTACTCGCCTGCCTGCGCGACTGCGCCGAGGACGGCCGCACGGCACTGCTCGTCACCCACGGCGGCAGCATCCGCCTCACGCGTTGTTACCTCGAGGGTCACGGCATCGACGCCGTCCACGAGACGACGACCACGAACGGCGGCGTCGACGTGGTCGCGACCGAGGGCCTGGCCGAGCGCATCGCCCGCACCCTGAGTGGGGCCGGCTGAAGCAAGATCTCGCGGTGCATGGGCGTGAGCCGCGAGGCTCGCCCGGCGGCGCGGAAGTGTCGCTGGGTCCATTTCAAGCGAGCGTACGTCCAACGATACCGTCGCTTGAAATCGCGCCCGTCAGAGTGGCGGCGCCTCCGCGTGAACAGCACCCTCGGCGCCGGCCGCGTCCCACGCCTTGCCGCCGGTCGGCTCTCGCGCCTGTGATATCGTTCAGACCCGTGCCGATCCCGGCTGCACCTCGTCGCTCCCGACTGACATGACCCCACCCGACTCCCCCGAACCCGACACCCCCGTGCCAGGCGAAGCCGGCTACCCGGTCGGATCGGCCGAGGCGCCGGCCATCGACGGCGCGCTGCTGCCGGCCGGCAAGATGAAGGTGCGCGTGATCCCGGACCCGCCGGAGATGGACCAGTCCGGGGGCCGGCGGGCCTTCGTCTTCGTGCTCGTTCTGGCCTTCGTCACGGCGCTCGCCATGGGCACCGTGCTCACGCTCAACGTGATCGCCGACCCCTACGGATCGGTCGGCACTCACCTGTTCCCGACCGTCACGACCTCCGACCGCACGGTCAAAGCCGACAAGATCGAGCAGCTCAAACAGCCGCCGGACCTCGTCATCCTCGGTAGCTCGCGCTCGATGCGGTACGAGCCCTCTTATCTCGAGCAGAAGACCGGCCTTAAGACGTTCAACGCCGGCGTGAACGGCATCGGCGGCACCGCCGACGCCTGGGCGATGACGCAGTTCATCCACGACACCTGGCCCGACTCGAGCCCCGCCTACCTGTGGCTCGTCGACGTCGAGTCGTTCGTCCCCTTCGAGGTCGGCGCGCGCACCGCCAACGAGCCGCGCCTGGCGCAGTACGTGGGCCAGGCGTCGGCGGGCAAGGGGCCGGTGCAGCTCGCCAAGGCGATCTGGGAGAGCCGCACCACCCTGTTCTCGCTGGCCACCGCCAAAGACTCCCTGCGCCTGCTGCTGTTCCGCGAGAAGGCCAAGAACCAGCAGAGCAAGTACCGCAAGCAGATCCTCGATGACGGCGTGCTCAAGCAGCGCCTCTGGAGCGAGAAGGAGTGGAAGCGCCGGTACCCCAACTCCGTCGAGCGCTACAGCCTGCTCTACAAGAACGTGTACAAGAAGATGGACCCGCTGGCGGAGACGTACTTCACGAAGACGCTCGCCTTCATGAACGACCAGGGCGCCACGCCGCTGGTCGTGCTCACGCCGATCCACCCCAAGCTGCGCAAGGTCCTCGGCCCTCTGGGCTGGGAGTTGCGCCACGAGCAGGTGGCGGCGTACATCGAGTCGCAGCAGAGCGCCTACGACTTCGTCTTCGTCGACATGACCGACCCGGCGGTCTTTGGGTTCGACCCGAAGCAGTTCTACGACGGCATGCACATGACGACGGTCAACACACGCCGCGCGATCGACTACATCCTCAAAGAGACCGGCGGCGTGCCGCCGGTCGAGCCGCCGGCGAGCGGGCAGTAGGGCCGGCGGCGTGCTCCTGAACAGCTACACCTTCCTGCTCGTCTTTCTGCCGGTCGTGGTCGTCCTGTATTGGGTGATCCCGCGCGGCTACCCGCGCCTCGCCTTCCTCATCGCCGCCTCGCTGCTGTTCTACGGCCTCTGGGACTGGCGCTACGTGCCGCTGCTGCTGGCGACGACGCTCGTGGACTGGGCGGCGGGCCACTACCTGGCGCGCAGGGAAGAGGAGGGCGCCAGCCGCCGCCGCAAGCTCATCCTCGCGGCGGCCGTCGCCATCAACCTCGCCTTTCTCGGCTACTTCAAGTACCGCGGATTCTTCGTCGACTCCCTGGACGGCGTCTTCAGGCTGATCGGCGGCGGCGAGCCGTTGCCGGCGCTGCGCGTCCTGCTGCCGATAGGCATCTCCTTCTACACGTTCGCCGGCATCTCGTACGCCGTCGACGTCTACCGCGGCATGATCAAGCCGGCGAAGAGCGTCATCCATTACCTCGCCTGGGT
>JBBQFA010000297.1:0-3420 GCA_038321515.1 Thermoleophilia bacterium
GCCGAGGCGCGGCCTCGGTTGCTCCCGCCGGTCGTTGTGTGTCGATCGGCGCCTTTCAAGCAATGGCACCTCCAAGCGTACGCTGGCCTGAAGGAGGCGGTCACGCAGATCCGACACCGCCGCGACTTACTCGGGACCGCCGGCGACGAGCAGGCGAATGCCTGAGTCGACCCGCCGTCGGCCCCGTGCGAGAATCGTACGCATGGGACGGGGCCGGCAGACACTCCTTCTTGCGTGCGTCGGCCTCGCGCTGGCGGTGCTCGGCGCAGGCGCTGGGCTGCCGGCGGCCGCAAGCGCGGCCGGCAGCCCGAACGGCGCCGGTGCCGTCGTCGGCTCCTCGGTCGCCGACCTCCTCGCATCTGGCGGCCCGGTCGCCCCGGCTCCACCGGTACTCGATGACTTGCCGGGGCGGCTCGCACTGGGCTCGACGCTCGATCTGCCGATCGGCCTCGGGGCGCTCGGCGCCGTACCGGGGGCGCGGGAGACGGCGGCGTTCGCTGCGGGCCGGGTCGCCGTCGGCGTCGTCTTCCTCGAGAGCGACGGCTCCATCATGACCAGCACGGAGAACTGGACACGCGAGGACCCGCGCTGGCCGGGGGAGGACCGCCGCGAACTCGCCGTCGCCCAGATCCAGGGCGCGCTCGACTGGTGGAACGCGCGCTCGCCGGACGGCTCACTCGAACTCTTCCTGCCGGCGGCGGGCACCTACGGCGCGCCGCAGACCCTCGCGACCGGCTACGAGCCCATCAACAGGCGCGTCGACTACGGCTACGGCGGCGCCAAGAACGTGCTCTCGGACGCCGCCTGGCGCTAGCAGGCGATGAGCCGGCTCGGCTTTCGCCATAACGCGGCCACCGACAAGCCCATGCCCGAGCGGCTCTACGCCGACAAGCTGCGGCGCAAGACGGGCGCCGACTGGGCCTTCGTCGTCTACGTGGTCGACAGCCTCAAGGACGATGATGGCGCCTTCCGCAACGGCGTGATCGCCTACACCGCTGACCTCTTCGGACCCTACACGATGCTGATCTACGACAACGATGGCTATGGGTTCACGAACTTCGACGCCGTGCTGGCGCACGAAATCGGTCACGTGTTCGGCGCGCTCGACGAGTACAAGCCGCCGAGGGTCGGCTATCCGAGCACCGGCGATCTCACGTCCGGTTACCTCGGTGTGCGCAACCGCAATGCGGTGCGGGGCGGCACCACGAACATCTCGTGTGTCATGCGCGGCTCGAACGCGACGCTGAGGGCGTTCACGCGCGGCGACCTTTGCCCATCGACGATCGGCCAGACAGGCCTTCGCGACAGCGACGCAGACGCCCGGCCGGATGACGATCACGGTGAGATAGGCGCGGACCCCCGCACGCCTTACACAGCGCTGACGTTCGCCCTATCCTCGCCTGACGCCCCTCTCGCAGGATGCCTCTCGAAGGCAGTCCAGGGAGGGCACCATGTCAGTCAGATCCGCGACGGCTCGCGTCTGCGAGCGGCTTGATAGCATGCAGGGTGCCGGCGCAGCCGCGCCGGACGGGCAGAGACGCGGGTCGCCTGCGGCGCCCGCGCCCTGGAGGCGCATGGACGCCACCATCCTCATCATCGAGGACGACCGCAATATCGGTCATCTCGTGCGCACCTACTTGGAGCGCGACGGCTACCGCGTGCTCTGGGTGCGCAGTGGCGAGGAAGGGCTGGCGGAACTGGAGCGCCATCCGCTCAGCCTCGTGGTGCTCGACGTCGGTCTTCCCGGCATCGACGGCTTCGAGGTCTGTCGCCGGATCCGGGCGCGCACCGAGACGCCGGTGATCATGCTCACGGCGCGCGACGAGGAGGTCGACCGCGTGCTCGGTCTGGAACTCGGCGCCGACGACTACGTGCCCAAGCCGTTCAGCCCGCGCGAGCTGGTCGCGCGCGTCAAGGCGGTGCTTCGACGCACGCAGCCGAGGCCGCCGGACGATGTTCTGACGCTCGGAGAGGTGGAGCTGAGGCGCGGCGCCCGTGAGGCCACGGCCTCGGGCGCCGCGCTCGACCTGACCATGAAGGAGTTCGACCTGCTCGCCTGCTTCCTCGAGCACCCCGGACTCGCGCTCTCGCGTGAGCAGCTGCTCGAGCAGGTGTGGGGGCTCGAGTTCCCCGGCGGCACGCGCACCGTGGACCAGCATGTGGCGCAGCTCCGCGCCAAACTGGACGGTGCGCTCACCATAGAGACGTTGCGCGGCATCGGCTACAAGCTGGTGAAGCCATGAGCACGCCCATCGTCGAGGCGCCCGCGACCGGCGCCGCCGGCATGCCGTCCGGCGACCGCAAGGCTTCCCGGTGGCGCCCCCCGTCGCTATTCGTCGCCGGCGTGGTGGCCGGAGTGTCGTGCCTGTTCTTCGTGGCTGCCGTGCTCTTGGGCGGCGTCCTGCGGTCGTTGGCCTACTACGGCTCCAGCTACGGCTTCGTACCCTACGTCAGCGCAAATGCGGTCGCTTGGGTCGCGGCGGCGGGTCTGGTCGCCGCGCTCGTCATCGCCATCATGGCCGTTCGCTCGGGGCGCCCGTCAAGTGCCACCTCGTTGCGCACGCGCTCGTTCGTCGTCATCGTCGTCGTCGTCCTGATCCCCGCGTTCTGCCTCGCCGCCTTCGGCGTGTGGGCCTACGACCGCAGCTGGCAGACGGCCAGTGTGCTCTACAGCGACCAGGCGGCGTACCAGGCTCGCGGGCTCTCTGCGGAGATCGCCGGGCTCGGCAAGGTGTCCGGGCGATTCACTCCGGCCGAGCGCGCCCTCCTCAGTAGTGCGATCGCCAACCAGTACGGTGCGTTGAATCACCGAGAGGGGGCGCTCTGGTCGACGCTCCCGGCGATCCGCGACCAGAGCGTGCTCCCCGCTTGGGCGGTGAGGAGCCTCGAGCGGCGCGGCTTCGCCATCGGGAAGATGAATGGTGCCACCACGCCCGAACGTGCGGAGATCGTCGCCTGGCGGGTTGGACCCCGAACGGTGAGGTACTACACGAACGCGTGGTACGGGTCGCAGGGCTTTGATGCGCCCATGCCGGTCACCCGCTTGGTACGGGTCGGTCTCTTCGGCCTCGCCTTGATCGCGGTCCTCGGGCTGCTCGGCGCCTGGATCCTCTCGCGCAGCGTCGCACGCCCCGTGCGCCGGCTGGCGGAGGCGAGCGGCCGGCTCGCCGAAGGCGAAGCCGGCGTCTCGGTGAAGCCCGAAGGCCCGCGTGAACTGCGTGAGCTTGCGACTTCGTTCAACGACATGAATGCCAAGCTGACGAAGGCCCAGGAGACCGAGCAGGCGTTCCTCCTCTCGGTCAGTCACGAGCTGAAGACGCCGCTGACCTCGATCCGTGGCTACGCCGAAGGCATCGGTGACGGCACCGTCAAGCCCGACGACGGGGCCACCGTCATCGGCGCCGAGTCGAGCCGCCTGGA
>JBBQFA010000298.1:0-3399 GCA_038321515.1 Thermoleophilia bacterium
TTCTCCTTGAGGACGAGCGGCGCCACAAACGCCAGATACACCGGCGCGAGGTAACTCAGGAAGATGGCGACCGCCACCCCCGTGTAGCGGATGGCGACAAAGTACAGGATCAGGTTGGCCGCCAGCGCGAGGCTGATCCCGAGCACGCGCCAAGGCGCCCCCCGCCGGCCGAGGTCGCGCCAGCTCCCCGTGGCGAGCACGACGAAGCCGAGCGCCGCGGCAGCGAACACCATACGCAGGCACAGCAGCATCGTCGCCGGCATGTCCGCGTAGGTGACCATGACGCCGATAGAGCCGTTGGCGAGACTGGCCAGCCCGACTTCGAGATAGCCGCGCAGACGCTCCGGGGGCTGCGCACCGGCAGTGGCGGGCGCCGCGCCGCCGCGCCCGCCCGCCACGCCGCCACCGCCTCCACCGCCAGCCGCGCCTCCACCGCCACCGCCGCCGCCGCCCGCCGCGCCGCCGCCGCCCGCCGCGCCTGCACTGCGGAAGCCGGCCCGCGCGCGAAAGCTCATGCCCGAGGGCGTGCCGGGGGTGGCGACAGGTGCGACTCCATGCGCGGCACCACTGGTGGTGCCGGGAGTGGTGCCGTGGGTCGTGTCGAATACGACCGCCCCGGCGGACGCGGACGCGGGGGCGGGGGCGGCGCGCGTCGCTGGTGCCGGGGCGGCAGGCCGTGTGCCCGGCGTGCTCACGAGAGCGGCTCGAGCAGCGGCTCGCTATCGCCCTTGCCGAGGACGATCACGAGCACACCGGCGAGGATGATGAGCGCGCCGCCGGCGAACGTCGTCCACGGCGGCCTCTCGCCGATGAGGAGAAACGCCCAGAGCGGCGACGTGACCGGCTCGATGTAGCCCAGCACGCCGGCGTGCTCGACGCGCACGTAGCGGATGCCGTCAGTGAAGAGGCTGAAGCACAGGGCTGTGTAGATGAGTCCGCTGACCAGCACGATCCACGTGTCCGTCCATGTGAGTTGGTAGTGGCCGGCGACCGTCTGCCACACGGCCAGGGGCGTGAGCAGCACGACGCTCCCGGCGCAGAAGAAGAGCGCGAAGGTGGAGCCTCGCACCTCGGTGCCCATGCTCTTGATGAGCATCATCGCCGTGGCGAACATCAGCCCCGCGAGGAGGCCGAAGACGATGCCGAGGATGCTGGTCCGGCCTGCTCCCAGGGCCAGGCCCGGCAGCACGAGCAGCGCCATGCCGGCGACGGCGACGCCCACGGCAATCATGTCGATGGTCTGGCGCCGCGTGCGCAGCACCCACGGCGCCAGCAGCGCGACGAAGACCGGCGCCATGTACTCGAGCGAGACGCCCACGGTGACGTTGGCCATGCGGATCGAGGCGAAGTAGAAGATCAGCTCGAGGGCGACGACAAAGCCGACCAGGATCATGCGCCGGAAGTGGCCGGAGCGGCGCACCTCGGCGATGCCTCCGGTCTTCAAGAAGAGGACGCCGAGGACGATGCCGGCCAGCGCCATGCGCAGCACGACCAGCAGGCCGGCCGGCATCGTCGATACCTGGATCAGCGTCGCGGAGGTGCCCAGGATGAGCGACGCGACGCCGATCTCGGCGTACCCGCGGACTCGCCGGTCAGTCGCCGGCGAAGCCGAGGCGGCCGGCGAAGACATCCAGAAAACGCTTTGAGGTGGCGAGGTCGAGGAACCCGATACGATCGCGCAGGCGCGCCATACGGCGTCTCGCACGCACGTCGATGAGCGCCATCTGCGCGCCGACACCGGCGGCGTTGCCGACAAACGCGACGCGCTGTTTGGTGACCGGAGGGAACAGGCCGAGGAACTGGGCGGCGTCGAGGTCGAGATAGTTGCCGAAGGCGCCTGCGATGTAGACGCGGTCGAGGTCTTCGATCGCCACGCCGAGGGTCTCGAGCAGCAGCTCCCAGCCGCTGTGGATCGCGCCCTTGGCGAGCTGCAGGCTACGCACGTCGTGCTGGGTGAAGACGATGTCGCCGTGCGGTCCCTCGGTGAACAGGTACTCCAGACCCTCCTCGCCCTTGCGCACGCGCGGGTGCTGCTGCATCCGCCCAGTCTTGTCGACGACGCCGGCGTGCACGAGGCCGGCGAGCAGGTCGACGACCCCCGAGCCGCAGATGCCGATCGGCTCGGCACCGGCGATCGTCTGGATGTCGGTCGGCTCGCCGGCGGCGGTGATCTTGACGCGTTCGATGGCGCCGGCGACGGCCTTCATGCCGTTGCGGATCTGGTAGCCCTCAAAGGCCGGGCCGGAGGCGCAGCTGGTCACGGTCACGCGCCCGTCGTGGCTGAGCGCGATCTCGGTGTTGGTGCCGATGTCGATCGCCATCGACGGCCGCTTCTTGCCGGCGAGACGCGTGGCCGCGATCACCGCCAGGGCGTCCGAGCCGACAAAGCCGGCGATCGGCGGCGGGAAGTACACGCCGCCGTCCGGGTTCATGTTGAGGCCGAGCTCACTCGCGCGCAGCGTGAGCGGCTCGGCCGCCGCCGGCGCGAAGGGCGCCTGGCCGAGGCCGACGGGCGAGAGGCCGAGAGCCAGGTGATGCATCGCGGTGTTGCCGACCACGGTCATGTCGCAGACGTGGTTGCGGTGGATGCCCTGGCGTTCGTAGAGGGCCTCGAGGTCGGTGTTGATGCCCTCGCGAACGGCCTCGGCGAGTACCGCGGTCGCCTTGTTCTGAGCCGCGTGAGCGATACGACTGATCACGTCTTCGCCGTACCGCATCTGTGGGTTCTCGACCGCCTCCTGGTCGATGAGCACGCCGCGCTGGAGATCGAAGAGGTAGGCGATGACCTTGGAGGTGCCGATGTCGACGGCGACGCCGTAGAGCTCCCGCGCGCTCTCGCCGGGATGCACGTCGATCACGCGCTTGCCGTACCGCGTGGCCGTGGCCTTCCATTTGCCCTCGCGCAACGTGGCCGGCAGGCACTGGAGCACGTTCAGGGGTACCTCGACGCCTCCGAGGGCCTCGTCGAAGCGCTCGAGGTCCGAGCGCGCATCGGCCAGCTTGGGCGGCTCCATCTCGACCACCTGGGTGACCACGGCCGGGTGCGCGGCACCGTGGTGCAGCCGCGAGGTCGTGAGGATCCGCCGCTGGCCGGCGGTGCCGCGCACCTCGATGCTGACGCGCGCCGAGAGAGGGTACGCCTGGCAGGCCAGGCGCCAGCCCTCGGCGCGCAGCTTCTCGGGTATGCGCTTGAGCTCGCGCTCGGTAGGCTCCGTGAGCTCGCCCGAGCCCAGGCGCACCAGGCACTTGCCACAGGTGCCACGGCCGGCGCAGTCGGTCGGGATCTCGATCGCGGCCCGAACGAGGCCGTCGAGCAGATTCTCCTGCTCGTCTACTGTAAGGGTCAGCCCGATGGGCTCGACGAAGACTTTGGGCACGTCGCCTCCCGCCTCAGACCTT
>JBBQFA010000299.1:0-3368 GCA_038321515.1 Thermoleophilia bacterium
GCGTTGCAGGTTCGCCGGCGCCAGCGCGTCCGGCTCCCCCTCCCACGTGACCAGCACCTCGAGCGGCGAGAGGGCGGCCACGTCGAACCGCTCCTGGAGCACGTCGTAGCCCTGCCGCGACTCGGAGTCGCGCGGCAGAGCCGTAGCCCCCGGGATCTCCGTCTGGATGCCGAGCACGGGCCAGGCGAAGACGATGACGAGGGCGATGGTGCCGACCAGCACCGGGATGGGATGGCGCATGACCCAGTCGCTCCAGCGCCGCCAGAAGCGCCCGTCGCCGCCTTTGCGGCCGATGACGCGCAGCGAGTTCACGCGCGGCCCGAGCATCCCCAGCAGCGCCGGCAGCAGCGTCAGGGCGGCGAGCACGCTGAAGAACACGACCAGCGCGCCGCCCAGCCCCATCGAGCGCATCGACATGTAGGGGATGCTCATCAGGCCGAGCAGGCCGACGATGACGGTGAGGCCACTGAAGAAGATGGAGCGGCCGGCGAACTCCACGGTCGTCTCGACGGCCTCAGCGACGCTGTGGCCGGCAGCGAGCTCCTCGCGGAACCGGCCGACCATGAACAGCGCGTAGTCGATGCCGACCGCCAGCCCGAGCAGTGTGGCCACATTGAGCGCGAACACCGAGATGTCCACGACGTGGGCGAGCAGCCAGAAGCAGCCGAGGGTGACGGTGACCGCCATACCGCCGCCGATCACCGGCAGGCTCGCCGCCACCAACGTCCCGAAGATCAACACGAGAACGAGGATGGCGATGGGAAACGTGTAGCCCTCGGCCTTGCGCAGATCCTCGGCCGAGCGCTGCTCCAGCTCGGCGTACACGGCGGCGTCGCCGGTGAGGTAGGTCGTCAGCTGCGTCGGCTTCAGAGCTGTACGCAGCGCCGGGATCTGCTCCTGCACCTGCTCGGTGCTGCTGTCGAACTCGAGCACGGCGAACGTCGCCTTGCCGTCGCGGGAGATGAAGCCGGCGTCTCCGGTGCCGGCCGCCGTTTGTGTGCGGGTGAAGCCCTGGAGGCCGGCATCCTCGACGCCGGAGAGGGCCTCCGTCACCTGCGCCTGAAAGGCCGGGCTACGCGCCGCGAGCGTGTCGCTGGTGAAGACGATGGTCAGGCTCGACGGGCCGAACCCCAACCGATCCTGCATCTGACGCTGCCCCTGCTGCGACGGCGAATCCGGGTTCGTGAAGCCGCCGCCCTTGAGCTGTGAGGCCACGCTGAGACTCGCGACGAGACCCGCGGCGAATGCCAGCGACCAGAGGACGACGATGAGTCTGCGGTGACGGTACGAGAACCGCCCGAGCGCGGCGAACACCCCGATCTCCTCCTCGCGAGACGGCCGCGGCCGGCCGCTCATCGAGCGGCCGCGGCCGTTCAGAACGATATACTACGCGGGACGGGCGACCCGCCTCCCGGCGGCCCCTTACGATCATGGCTGAACCACGCGAAAGAACCTCCGCAGGAGGGGTCGTCGTCCGCACCGGCGGCGGTGTCGAGGTGTGCCTTATCAGGCCCGCCGGCCGCTCCGTGTGGGGGCTGCCCAAGGGCGGCATGGAGGCCGGGGAGACCTTCGCTCAGACCGCGCTGCGGGAGATCGCCGAAGAGACCGGCCTCGACGGCGTCGTCGAGCAGAAACTCGGCGACATCGACTACTCCTTTTTCTCGCGGGAGCAAGGCGGCCGCATCCACAAGACCGTCCACTACTTTCTCGTGCGGGCCACCGGCGGCGACACCTCAAAGCACGACCACGAGGTGAGCGAGGCGCGCTGGGTGCCGCTGCGCCAGGCGCTGCGTCTCATGACCTACCCCAACGAGCGCGAGATGGTTCGCCGAGCCGCCACCGCCCTGGGGCGCCCGGTCGTCGACTGACGGTCGTCAAGCGGGCGGCGGACGACCGTCGCACCGGCAGCCGTGTCCCGCCTGCTACCTCGGCCGGATCCCGCCTGCTACCTCGGCCGGATCCCGCCTGCTATCTCGGCTGGCTCACGCCCAGGCGAGCGGCTGATGAGAGCTGCGGGCCTGAAGCATGCTTCGCTGCAGGCCCGCCATCATCTCCGCCGCGTTGACGTCGACGAAGTCGTAGTGCGCCAGCGCGAAGACGAGCTCGGGCGCCGGGCTCTGCCCGGCACATGCGTCGAGCTCGCGGCGCAGGCGCTCCGCCGCCCCGGCGAGCCCCCCGCGGCTGATGTCGGGCAGCACCAGCATCAAGGCGCCTCCGGAAGTGAGCCCGACGCTGTCATAGCGACGCAGGTTCTCGCGCAGGCAGGCGCCGATATCGTGAAGCGCGCCGCGGCGCCCGGCCTCGGCGTCATGCCCCTGCTCGCACGCCTGGACGTCCAGCTCGAGAAGACCCAGCGAGAGGTCCATGCGCTGGCAGCGCTCAACCTCGAGCGAGAGGCGCTCGCCGAACTCCCCCGGCTTCATGGCGCCGGTCTCGAAGTCGAACGGTGACGACTGGTCCACGGCGCTGCGCAGCTGTGTGATCGTCTCTTGGAGACCGCAGGAGTAACCGGCGGCGATGCGCGTGAGCGCCACGTGCTCCAGCGCCAGCAGGCGACGGCTCCTGGCCTCGGCTCCGGGCTCGCCGGCGGCAAGCATCTGCGCGCGGAGCTTCTCGCTGCCGTCGCTGAACGCGTCGAGGAGATCCGCGACCGCGATGTGCTGGCCCAGGCCGGCGCCCCTCGCCACGTCCTCGATCGCGGCGAGAAAGGCGGCATCGTCGCCGTCCAGCGCCGGGCCAAGATGGGGCGCTACGGGTTCCCAGAGTACGCGAGCCACGTCTCCGAGCTCGAGCTGCGCAAGAATCGTATCGCTGGTCGATGCCATAGTGCCCCCTTCAGTGCGTGGTTCCTCGAAGGGCTGCTCTTATCCGGGATTGTACCGTCGTCGCGTAAAGTACACACTCGTTGTGTCGGCGGCGATGAGAAAGGTGGGGCGAACATGCTGGTGACGCTGCTCGGGACGATGGGCTGGATGCCCAGCGATCGGCGAGAGACGACGTGCTTCGCGTGCCGCACCGGCTCGGCGCTGCTGATATTCGACGCCGGCACGGGCCTGCGGCGCCTGCTCGACCCCGCGCACTCGGCGCTGCTCGACGGCGCCGCCGAAGTCCACCTGTTCCTCAGCCACTACCACCTCGACCACGTGTGTGGGCTCGCCTATCTCTCGGGGGTGCTGCCGGACCGCGACATCGTGATCCATCCGCCGGAGCAGGCGATCACCGGCATCGACCCCGAGGCGGCGGTCGCCGGGTTGCTGCGCAAGCCGTACAACCCGGTCGACTTCGAGGATCTCGAGCGCGTGCGCGTCGAGCCGCTCGCGGCCGGCGTCAACGACGTGGCCGGCCACGCCCTTCGCGTGCGGGCGCAG